>DATKJN010000804.1:0-9437 GCA_035543655.1 Burkholderiaceae bacterium
CTGGAGACGGCGAGCAGGCCGTCTCATCGTTCCACGACGGCGCGCGCGCCATCGCCACGCCCATTGGCCTGGTACGACACGCCGCCGGCCAGCACGGTGGTGCGCACGCGTCCGGGCAATGCGGTGCCGCTGGTCGTGAAATCGAACGGCGTGTGTTTGCCCTGACTCTGGAGCGTGTCGCGCGTCACCTGCCAAGTGGGTGCCGGATCGAACACACAGACGTCGGCCACGCCGCCTTCGACCAACCGGCCCGC
Organism: Burkholderiaceae bacterium; assembly: GCA_035543655.1. Taxonomy (GTDB): domain Bacteria; phylum Pseudomonadota; class Gammaproteobacteria; order Burkholderiales; family Burkholderiaceae_C; genus JAEUPI01. The sequence goes on from DATKJN010000804.1 coordinate 255, forward strand.
GCTCGCGGCCAGCGTGCCGAGGCTGGCGCCCAGCACGCGAACGGGGTCGCTGGTCACCCGCGCCAGCGTGCGCACGAGGTCGACGTTGCTGTCCTGGCCCCACTTGAGCGCAAGGCTCAGCAGCAGCTCGACCGCGCTGGCTCCCGGCTCGGCTTCGGCGAACGGCAGGTTCTTGGCGTCGTCGTCGACCGGGTTGTGGTCGGACACCAGCGCGTCGATCGTGCCGTCTGCGAGTGCGGCGCGCAGCGCGTCGCGATCGGCTTGCTGGCGCAGCGGAGGTGTCAAGCGCATGTCGGCATTGAAGTAGCCGATGTCGACATCGGTCAGATGCAACGACTGCACGCTGACATCGGCCGTGATCGGCAGCTGCTCCGCCTTGGCGCGCCGCACCAGCTCGACGCCTGCGGCAGTGCTCAAGCGGCACAGGTGCACGCGCGCTCCGGTGGCGCGGACCAGCTCGACGATGGTGTGCAGCGCCACCGTCTCGGCCGCGACCGGCACGCCCGACAAGCCCAGCCGCACGGCAATCGCGCCGCTGGCAGCCACGCCGGTGGACAGCCAGGCGTCCTCCGGGCGCAGCCACACCGTGTGGCCGAAGGTGGCGGCGTACTGCAGCGCACGCATCAGCAGGTTGGTGTCCTTCACCGCCACGTCGGCCTGCGAGAAGCCGACGCAGCCGGCTTCGCTCAAGTGCGCCATCTCGGTCAGGGCCTGGCCTTGCAGGCCGCGCGTCAACGCGCCGAGAGGAAACAGCCGGCACAACGACAACTGGCGGGCGCGGAACTTGAGCATTTCGACCAAACCGGGTTCGTCCAGTGGCGGGTCGGTGTCCGGCGGGCAGACCAGGCTGGTGACGCCTCCGGCGGCTGCGGCCTTGAGCTCGCTCTCCAACATGCCCGCGTGCTCGCGGCCCGGCTCGCGCAAGCGCGCGGCCAGATCGACCAGGCCCGGCATCACGATGCAGCCGCTGGCGTCGATGCGGCGGTTGGCGTCGAAGGCGGCCGGCGCACGGCCAATCGACACGATGCGACCGGCCGCGATCGCGACATCGGCGCTTTCGTCGCGCCCGCTCGCCGGGTCGATCACGCGGCCGTGTTCGATCAGCAGCTTCATCTCGCCAGCCTCCGACGAGCCGCCTCAAGGAGGCCGGCCCCCTCGGCGGACGGCGAACGACAACCGGCGTGGGGGCTCATGCTTCATTTCCCGCAATGATCGACATCACCGCCATGCGCACCGCGATGCCGAAGGTCACCTGCGGCAGGATCACGCTGGCCTGGCCGTCGGCCACGCTGGAGTCGATCTCCACGCCTCGGTTGATCGGGCCCGGGTGCATCACGATCGCGTCGGGCTTGGCCAGCGCGAGCTTGTCGGGCGTGAGACCGAAGGTCTTCGCGAACTCGCCCGCACTCGGCAGCATGGCACCGGTCATGCGCTCGTTCTGCAACCTGAGCATGATGATCACGTCGGCGCCTTTCATGCCCTCGGCCATGTCGTGGCACACGCGCACGCCCATCGCGCGCAGGTCGCCCGGCACCAGCGTGCGCGGGCCGACCACGCGCACCTCCGGCACGCCGAGCGTGGTGAGCGCGTGGATGTCGGAGCGCGCCACGCGCGAGTGCACGATGTCGCCGACGATGGCCACCGTGAGCTGCGTGAAGTCGCGCTTGTAATAGCGGATCGCGTACATGTCGAGCAGGCCCTGGGTCGGGTGCGCATGGCGCCCGTCGCCGGCGTTGACCACGTGCACGTGCGGCGCGCAGTGGCGCGCGATCAGGTACGGCGCGCCGGACTCGCCGTGCCGCACGACGAACATGTCGGCGTGCATCGCGGACAGGTTGGCGATGGTATCGAGCAGGCTCTCGCCCTTGGCCGTGGACGAGCGCGCGATGTCGAGGTTGATCACATCGGCGCTCAGGCGTTTGGCCGCGATCTCGAACGTGGTGCGCGTGCGCGTGCTGTTCTCGAAGAACAGGTTGAAGACGCTCTTGCCGCGCAGCAGCGGCACTTTCTTGACCTCGCGGTCGTTCACCGACAGGAACGTACCGGCGGTGTCGAGGATGTGCGTCAGCACCTCGCGCGGCAGGCCCTCGATCGACAGCAAATGAATCAGCTCGCCGTGGGCGTTGAGCTGCGGGTTGCGGCGCGACAGCATTCGTTGAGACCCGCCTTCGTCAGTCGGTTTGCTCGAGCGAAAAGGCGAAGCGGCCCTCGTTGCCGCGCGCCAACGTGAGGCGCTGCGCCGCCGGCAGCACCACCTTGGCAGCGGCGAACGACGCCTGGATCGGCAGCTCGCGCCCGCCGCGGTCGACCAGCACGGCGAGGTCGACCGCACGCGGCCGCCCGAAATCGTACAGCTCGTTGATCACGGCGCGGATCGTGCGGCCGGTGAACAGCACGTCGTCGATCAGCAGGATGCGCGCGCCGTCGATCGCGAACGGCAGCCGGGTGGTGTCGCCGGCACCGGCGAGCCCGCGCGCCGAATAGTCGTCGCGATGCAATGCGCTCGAGATCAGGCCACAGGGGCCGGGGCGCTTCAGGTCCGTTTGCAACCGCTCGGCCAGCCACGCGCCGCCGGACCAGATGCCGACCAGCGCGCTGTCCGGCTGCAGCAGCATGCGCACGCCGCCCAATAGCTCGGCGTACAGCGCTTCGGCGTCGAGACTCAGCGTGCTCATGCTTGACCCCTCAGGTACTGCTCGAGGATCAGAGCGGCCGCCGCCGCGTCGACATCGCGCGCGCCCTCCGCGATCGCCTCGACCGACGTGTAGCGTTCGTCGACCTCGTGCACCGGCAGTCCGAAGCGGCCATGCAGCTGGCGCGCGAACGCCTTGGCGCGCCGGGTGTTGTCGTGCGGCGCGCCATCGGGGTGCGTTGGCACGCCGACCACGAGCGCATCGGGCTGCCATTCGCGCAGCAGCTTGGCGATGGCGTCGAAGCGTGCAGCACCCATCACGGCCACCGTCGTCAGCGGCTGTGCATGCTTGAGCAGCGCGTTGCCCACCGCCACGCCGACTCGCCGAGTGCCGAAATCGAAAGCCAGGAACGATTGGGCTGATCGGCGTCGCATTGGCGCCACCGCGCTCATGCGTGCCCTGCCTCCTGGCTCAGCATGCGCGGATCGATTCCGAGCAGGGACAGAGCCTTGTCGTAACGCTGCTCGATCGGCGTGTCGAAGATGACCTCGGGCGAGGCGTTGACGGTCAGCCAGCCGTTACGGCCGATCTCTTCTTCGAGCTGCCCCGCACCCCAACCGCTGTAACCCAAGGTCACCAGCACGCGGCGCGGTCCGGCGCCGTTGGACATCGCTTCCAGCACGTCTTTGCTGGTGGTCATTTCGAGACCGCCGGGGATCGCCAGCGTCGATGTGTACGGGCTGTCCTCGCCGTGCAGGCGTTCGTGCAGCACGAAGCCGCGTTCGGTCTGCACCGGGCCGCCGAAGTACACCGGTTGTTCGGCCAAGTCCTTGCGATCGAGCGACAGCTCCACCTTCTCGAACAGGTTGCGCAGCTTGATGTCGATGGGCTTGTTGATCACCAGACCGAGCGCGCCCTTCTCGGTGTGCTCGCACAGGTAGACGACGGTGCCGGCAAACGTATCGTCGGCCATGCCGGGCATGGCAATCAGGAACTGATTCGTGAAGTCGATACGGCTCGTGGCCATGAACCATTCTATGCCCGGCCTGCCGCTGGGCGGGGCACCTGGCCGGGCACATCCCCCGTCAACCGAATGGCGTCACACTGCGCGCTCACGGCGCCCGCGCCGTCACCGCCCACGCGCCCACACATGCACGACAAGCCGCTCGCCGCCGCACTGGTGTGGTTGCGACGCGACCTGCGCGTGCACGACAACGCGGCGTTGCACCATGCGCTGCACGCGGCCAAGCGGGTTTGGTGCGCTTTTGTCTTCGATCGCACGCTGCTCGACCCACTGCCGCGTGCCGATCGACGCGTCGAGTTCATCCGCGACTGCGTGGTCGAACTCGATGCCGCCCTGCTGCGCACGGCCCAAAGCGGGGGCTCACCGGGCACCCGCCTGCTGGTGCGACACGGCGACGCCGAGCACGAGATCGTCGCGCTGGCGTCCGAGCTGGGCGTGCAGGCGGTCTTCGCCAGCCACGACGACGACCCCTATGCGTTGCGGCGCGACGCGCAGGTGCGCGGCGCGCTCGCCGACCGCGGCATCGCACTGCACACCAGCAAGGACCACGTGGTGTTCGAACGGAGCGAGGTGCTGACCGCGGCGCGCACGCCTTACACCGTGTTCACGCCGTACAAGGCCGCATGGTTGCGGCAGCTCGACGAACGCGCGCTCGTGGCACACCCGGTGGAAGAGCTCGCCGCCGCGCTGGCGCCGCCTCCCGATGCCTTCGCGGCCGCGCCGCCGAGCCTGCGGGAATTGGGGTTTCAGCCGTCCAATCTGCACCAATTGCGCTTGCCCACCGGCGAAGCAGGTGCCGACGCGATGTGGAGCGAGTTCGTCGAGCGCATCGACGACTACGCCCAGGCGCGCGACTTCCCGGCCATCAAGGGCCCGAGTTATCTGGGCATGCACCTGCGCTTCGGCACGCTGTCGATCCGCCGCCTGGTGCGCGCGGCATGGCAGCGCACGCAGGGCGGCTCGATGGGGGCGCAGGTGTGGCTGTCGGAGCTGGTGTGGCGCGAGTTCTATCACCAGATCCTGCACCACCACCCGCACGTGGTGGGTCACGCGTTCCGCCGCGAGTACGACGCAATCAAGTGGGAGCACGGCAAGCAGGCCGACGCGCACTTCGCCGCCTGGTGCGATGGCCGTACCGGCTACCCGCTGGTCGACGCCGCGATGCACCAGATCAACACCACCGGCTACATGCACAACCGGCTGCGCATGGTGACGGCGAGCTTTCTTGCCAAACACCTGGGCATCGATTGGCGCCGCGGAGAGGCCTACTTCGCCGAGAGGCTCAACGACTTCGATCTCGCCGCCAACAACGGCGGCTGGCAATGGGCCGCGTCCACTGGCTGCGATGCGCAACCGTACTTCCGCATCTTCAACCCGATGGCGCAGAGCGAGAAGTTCGATCCGCAAGGCGCGTTCATTCGTCGCTACCTGCCGGCGCTCGGCGGCCTGCCCGACGCGCTGATCCACGCACCGTGGCGCGCCCGGCCGGTGGATCTGCAGGCGGCCGGCCTGGTGCTCGGGCGCGACTACCCTTTGCCGATCGTGCAGCACGAGGCCGCGCGGGCGGCAGCACTGGCGCGTTATGGCGCCGTCAGGGAGCGAGGTTCACCCAGCGCGAGATGAGCGCGCCATGCTTGCCCGGCCACTGCTGCATGCCCTCGTCGCTGGCATCGAACACGCTGCGCAAGAATGCCAGCGCCAGTTCTTGGGTCGCACCCTTCACGCGCGGATTCAGCGTGAGGCCCCCGCTGGCCGGGCGGTCGGTGAAGATGTTGTGCGAACCACCCTCGAACACCACCAGCGCCTTGACCTTGCTGCCGGCCGCATCGAACACCGCCAGCCGATCCGCCGGTGGCGAGTAGTAGCCCGGCACGCGGATCGTGTCTTCGGTGGCAGTGATGTGCAGGCTCGGCAGCGTGATCGCACCGAGGATCTTGCTCAGTTCGGGCTCGCCATAGAACGGCGGCGCCGACAGCAACAACGCGGCGCGCACGCGCGGCTCGCGATACTGCACGCTGCCGCCGTTGCGCTGCAAGGTCGCACCAGCCGCCAGCATCACGGTGTTGGCGCCGTACGAATGCCCCGCCGCGGCGATGCGCGAGCGATCGATGCGCGCGCCGTATTCGCTGCGCTCGAGCAGCTCGTCGAGAGCGAAGCTCAGATCCCGCACGCGCTGCACCGCCTCGCTTTCGCTGGCCGCGCTCCACAGGCGGTTGATGACCAGGAACGGATTGCCGAACCACACCTGGCGGTCGCTGCCCACGTGCTGCAGATGCAGGCTGGCGATGCCGTGCGCGGCGAAGTGCTTGCCGAGGTAGCTGTAGCCGGTGCGCGAGCCGCCGATGCCGTGGGAAAAAACCACCAGCGGCACCTGCGCATTCGATGCGACCTGCGCGGGCCAATACAGTCGCACCGGCACCTCGCGCTGGCGCACCGGGTCGACCCAGTCGAAGTCGGTGAACTTGCTCTCGGACTTGGCGTCGACCTTGGTTTCGAGCGTGGCTTGTTTTGCGGCGGTCAACGCCGGTGCCATGGTCTCGACCGCTGCGGCCGGCAGCACGCTGGCCAACGCGGTGTCGTCTGCCCGTGCCGGCGCCCATGCCAACGACCACAGGCACCACGCGGCGCAAATCATTCCCCATGTCCGCGGCCCGCGCCACGGTTGCTGTATTTGATTCATGTGTCGATAACGGTCGGCGGGTTCGACCAGTGTGCCCGCAGCGACGCCGCTTCAATAACGCCGCGACCCCCGCATCCGGGTGACTCGAACGTCAATGTCGACGAAGCCGTGATCGTGCCACCGATCACGGCGCCGGCCATCGGCGCGCGAAGGATGGGACGCTAGAACAGCTCGACGTCGCCGGCCTTGTGCAGCTCGGTCAGTTCCCCGCGCTTCACCAGGTCGGCATGTTCGGCCACTTGGTTGCGACCGTGGGCCTTGGCCCAGTACACGGCCTTGTCGGCGCGCTCGAACGCCTGGCTGGGGTTGTCGTCGAGGCGCACGTCGGTGAAGCCGATCGACACCGTGATGCGACCGACCTGCGGGAACGGATAGGCCTCGGTCACCGCACGCAGGCGCTCGAACGCCAGCGTCGCGTGCTGGTCGCTGCCACAGCGCAGCAGCACCACGAACTCTTCGCCGCCAAAGCGGTACAGCCGGTCGTGGAAGCGGAAACTGGCGCGCATCAAGCGCGACAGCAGCAGGAGCACCTCGTCGCCAATCAGGTGCCCGTGCCGATCGTTGACCTGCTTGAAGTGGTCGATGTCGATCAGGCCGAGGTAGGCCTTCAGATCCGGCCGCGGCTCGCGCCGTGCCTCGGCGGGCGCCTGCCCGGTCGCACTGACAGCGCAGGCCTTGTAGAACGAATCGTCGAAAGTCTTGCGGTTGAGCAAGCCCGTCAGCATGTCGCGCTCGCTGTAGTCGAGCAGCCCTTGCATGTTGCGGTACACGCGCAGCATGCTGCTTACGGTGCGCAGCTGTTCGGCATCGAGCGCGATGCGGCTCTCGACCTCGAGCACGCCCACTGCGTCGCGGTCGGTCAGCAGGGGGAAGCACGTGGTGTGGCTGTCGCCTGGCACCTCCACCGACTCCTGCGTCTGCAGGCACTGCAGGCGCGCCGGGAAAGCCGCTAGCTTCGGCAGGTCATCGAGGTCGGCCCACAAGGAATCGGAGCTGGCCGCCACGTCGCCGGCGGCGAGCCGCGCACGCACCAACCAGCGCTGCTGAGACTCCTCGCCGACGTTGTGGCACACCGTGACCGACAGGGGCTGCAACAGGTCGCGCAACACGGCCACCAGGGTCGTGTCGAGCACATCGCGGTCACGAAAACCGGTGAGCTCGGCCAGATGGTCGACGACGTGCGGCATGCCGACTATTGTCGTCTGCGCCCGGTCGCGCAGTCCTGTGCCAGATCAGGCTTGCAGCCCGCGCCGGCGCTTGCATGCGCCGGCCCCCTCGCCGGCGTTTGCCAGTCCACAGGGACTGGCTGACGTCCTTGCTCAGGCGTTGAGGGCGGCGGCCTTCGCATAGCGGGCCACCAACGACAGCAGGTCTTCTTCGGCGTAGGGCTTGCCCAGGTAGTGGTCGACGCCGAGTTCGGCGGCGTAGTCCCTGTGCTTTTGCGCAATGCGCGACGTGATCATGATCACCGGCAGATCGGCCAGCTTCGGGTCGGCGCGCAGGTTGCGCACGAGGTCGAAGCCATCCATGCGCGGCATCTCGATGTCGGACAGCAGCACCGCCGGGCGCTCCTCGCCCAGTTTCTCCAGCCCCTCGAGGCCGTCCTTGGCCAGGGTCACGCGGTAGCCCTCACGCTGCAGCAGACGCTGCGTCACTCGGCGCACGGTCAGCGAATCATCGACCACCAACACCAAAGGTGGCAACGATTCAGCCGGCTCGGCAGCCTTTTCGACCACCGGCACGTCGGGCGTGACCATCGCGGCGCGTGTCAGCGCCCATGCCGACTCGCCATACAGCGTGGCCAGGGCGACCGGGTTGTAGATCAGTGCCGGCTCGCCGGACGGCAACAGCGTCATGCCGGCCAGGCCGGGCAGGCGCGCCAGTTGCGGCCCGAGGTTCTTGACCACCACTTCCTGGTTGCCCAGCACTTCGTCCACATGCAGCGCAATGCGTTGCGCGGCCGAACGGATGATCACCACCGGTTGCGCCCGTGTGGCAGGCATGCCTCGCGCACTTGCTTGCAGCAGTGCACCCAGCCAGAAGAACGGCAGGCTGCGGTCGTCCACGCGGAACGCGCTGGTTGCGTATGCGGTTGCCAGCTCGCTCTGGGGCGAACGCTTGACGATCTCGACCAGCGTCGACGGCACGGCGACCTTGAGCTCGCCACAGCGCAGCATCACCACCTGCGTCACCGCAGTGGTCAGCGGCAACACCAGGCGGAAGCTGGTGCCCCGACCGGGTGCTGTGGCGGTCTCGATGCGGCCACCCATCGCGTTGACGTCGGCGCGCACCACGTCCATGCCGACACCGCGTCCGGCAAGGCCGGTCACCGATTCGGCGGTGGAGAAGCCGGGCGTGAAGATCAGGTTGGCCAGCTCGCCGTCGCTCGGGTTGGCATCGGCAGCGATCAGGCCCATCGCGCGGCCCTTCTCACGGATGCGCGGCAGGTTCAGCCCGGCGCCGTCGTCGCGGAACTCCACCGAGACTTCGTTGCCTTCCTGCGTGACGGTGATGACGATCGAGCCGGTCGGATCCTTGCTGGCGGCGGCACGTGCCGCCGGCGACTCGACGCCGTGCGTCACGCTGTTGCGCAGCAGGTGCTCGAAGGCACCGGTCATGCGGTCGAGCACGCCGCGATCGACTTCGATCGCGCCCCCGACGATGTCCAGGCGCACTTGCTTGCCGGTTTCTTTGGCGGCCTGCCGCACCAGGCGGTACAGGCGCTCCGACATGCCTTCGAACTCCACCATGCGCGTGCGCAGCAGATCGTCCTGCAGGTCGCGCGTCAGACGCGCTTGCGCGGCAAGTTCGTCTTCGGTCGACTGCAGCGTGCGCTGCAATGCGCG
>DATKJN010000805.1:0-7452 GCA_035543655.1 Burkholderiaceae bacterium
GCGCCGACGAACTGCGCCACGAAGCGCGTGCGCGGCGCGTTGTACACCTCGTGCGGCGTGCCCACCTGCTCGAGCTGGCCGGCATTGAACACGCCGATCCGGTCGCTCATCGACAGCGCCTCGTGCTGGTCGTGCGTGATGAACAAGAACGTGATGCCGAGCTTGCGCTGCAGCGCCTTCAGCTCGCTTTGCATCTGCTCGCGCAGTTTGAGATCGAGCGCACCGAGCGGCTCGTCGAGCAGCAGCACCTGCGGCTGGCTGATCAGCGCGCGGGCCAACGCCACGCGCTGGCGCTGGCCGCCCGACAGTTGTGCCGGCCGGCGCGCACCGATGTCCGGCAGTTGCACCAGCGCGAGCAACTCGTCGGCCCTGCGCGCACGCTCGGCCTTGCCGACGCCGCGCACCATCAGCGCATACGCCACGTTGTCTCGGATGCTCATGTGCGGGAACAGCGCGTAGTCCTGGAACACGGTGTTCACCGGGCGCGCGTACGGCGGTTGCATGGTCACGTCGACGCCGCCGATGCGCACGCGGCCCGCGCTGGGCAGCGTGAAGCCGCCGATCACACGCAAGCAGGTGGTCTTGCCCGAGCCCGACGGCCCGAGCAAGGTGAAGAACTCGCCGGCCTCGATCGTCAGGTCGACACCGTCGACCGCGCGCACCGCACCGGCGCCGCTGCCGAAGACGCAGGAAACTTGATCGAGTGTGACCGCGGATGTCATGGCGGCGCGAGGCGACGGCGAGCGCCGCCGGTGACGCAGATGGCGTCGCGAGCGGCCCGAGGTTGTGCCGGGACGCGCAGCCGTACTGGAGGTACGGCGACAGCGAAGCTGCGGCGAAGGCTCATGTCGGCCGCGGGCCGACGTGACGCCGCAGCCAACATCGCAGGCGCAAGATCGGGTCGCGCAGCAGCCAGATGCGTTACCGGCCTCCGAGGATCGCGATGTAGTCCGTGACCCAGCGGTGGTACGGCACGCAGCCGGCCGACTGCGACTTGCACTGCGACACCGGCGTGCGCCAGAAGTGGATCTTCTCGAACGCGTTGTAGCCCTGGCGCGCACAGCCGTCGTCTTTCAGCAGCGCGTTGCCCTTGCACGCCGCCGGCACCGACGGCACCGAGCCGAACCACGCCGCCAGGTCGCCCTGCAGCTTGGGACTGATCGAATGCTCGAGCCACATGTAGGCGCAGTTCGGATGCTTGGCCTCGGCATGCATCATCGTCGTGTCGGCCCAGCCGGTGGCGCCTTCCACCGGCACGGTGGTGGCGATCGGCCGGTTCTTGCTCTTCAGGATGTTGGCCTGGAACTGCCACGAGCCCGAGGCGACCACGCCTTCGTTGGTGAAGTCGTCGATCTGCACGAACGCGTCGTGCCAGTACTTGCCCACGATCTTGCGCTGCCCGCGCAGCAAATCCAGCGCCGCCTTGTACTGCGCCTCGGTGAGCTCGTAGGGGTCCTTGATGCCGAGGTCCTTCTTGTGATGCATCAGGTACATCGCCGCGTCGGCGATGTGGATCGGCCCGTCGAAGGCCTGCACGCGCCCCTTGTTGCTCTTGCCGTCGGGGAACTGCTGCTCCTCCCACACCACGTTCCAGCTGGTGGGCGGCTTGTCCTTGAAAACGTTGCTGTTGTACATCAGCACGTTCCAACCCCACTGGTACGGCACGCCGTAGTGGGTGTCGCCCTCGTAGTGCCACGGCGCCTTCTGCAGACGCGGATCGACGTTCTTGTAGCTCGGGATCAGCGCGGTGTTGATCGGCTGCACCTTCTTGCCGCGGATCAGCCGCGTGCTGGCATCGCCCGACGCGGTCACGAGGTCGAAGCCGCCCTCGTTCATCAGCGCCACCATCTCGTCGGAGGTGCCAGCGGTCTTGATGTTGACCTTGCAGCCGCTCTTCTTCTCGAACTCGGTCACCCAGTCGAAGTTCTTGTCGGTGGCGCCGCGCTCGATGTAGCCGGGCCAGGCGACGATGTCGACGCTGCCTTCGCCTTTGCCGAGTTTTTGCAGGGCGCCTTTTTGCGCCAGCGCGGGCACGGTGAATGCGACAGCGGCGGCGGCAGCCAGTGATGCCAAGGGCAGGCTGGAACGAGACATGTTGGACCTCCGGAAGGATGTGCCGCGCTGGCAGGACGCGCGCGGTTGTTCGAGCCGGGCACGATAGGTCGCCCCCGTGCACGCCGGAAGTCGGGTTTGCGCGAACGCGCGCTACAGCGCGTCTTCGGGCACCAGCGGCCCGATCAACTGCAGCCAGAGCCGTTCGAAAAACCCGGTGTCGGGTTCGCTGGTCAGCACCGTTTCGGCGCCGCCCGCGGGACTGGGCAGCACCCATTCGAGGCTGCTCTTGTCCTTGGCGAGGCGCACGCGGTAGGCGGCCTGCGACGTGACCAGGTGGCCCAGGTGCATCAGCTGCGCCGCGAGTACCGGGCTGCGGATGAACAGACCGAGTTCGGTGTTGAGCTTCTCGGAGCGCGGATCGAAGTTGAGCGAACCGACGAACAGCACCTCACCGTCGATCGCCGCCGCCTTGGCATGAAAGCGCCCGATCGACTGGCCGAACGTGCCCAGGTCCTTCGAACGGCTCACCTGGCTCGGCACCACCTCGTACAGCTGCACGCCGAGGTCGAGCATGGCGTGGCGGTAGCGCTGGTAGCCGGCATGCACCAGCGGCTCGTCGGTGGACGCGAGCGAATTGGTGATCACCGTGATCTGCACGCCCCACAAACGCCCTTCGCGGATGTCTTCGATCACTTCGGGGTTGGGCACGAAGTACGGCGAACTCACCAGCACCTCGCGCCGCGACAGCAGCAGCTCGCGCATCAGGCCCTGGCGCACCGTCTTCGGCTCGCGCCGGTCGGTGGGCGCGCGCCGCGCCTGGCCCAGCACCTTCTCCGGCGAGTCGGCAAACGCCTCGGCCTCGGCCCAGTGCAGGTCGAGCCGGCCCTCGGCCAGCTCCTCTTCGACGTTGCGCTGCTCGATGATGTCCTTGGCGTACTTGGGCGCCGGCGCGGGCGGCGCGCCCCGTGCCGGGTCGGTCGACGCCTCGAAACGGGCGCGCAGTTCCGCGTCGGTGCCCTCCGGCACCGCGATCGAGCGCACCGGAAAGACGGTGTCGCTGTTCCAGTACTGGTCGAACAACGCGGCGAGCTTGGCCACGATCGGACCGACGGCGAACGCATCGAGGTCGATGTAGTTGGCCAGCCCGCTCACCATGAAGTACTCGTTGCCGATGTTGCGGCCGCCGGCCACCGCCATCGCGCCATCGGCCACCAGCAGCTTGTTGTGCATGCGGTGGTTGACGCGCCCGAGGTCGAACAGCGACAAGGTCAAGCGCGCACTCAGGCTGTCGCGGCCCATCGGAAACGGGTTGAACAGCCGCACCTCGACGTTCGGATAGGCGGACAGGCCCAGCAGCAGCGGATCGGTACCGGCGGTGTACAGGTCATCGACGAGCAGGCGCACGCGCACGCCACGCCCGGCCGCATCGCGCAGCGCACGCAGCACGTGGCGGCCGGTCTCGTCGTCGTGGATCACGTAGTACTGCACGTCGAGCGACACCTGCGCGCGGCGGATCAGCTCGATGCGCGCCGCCAGCGACTGCGCCGACCAAGACAGCAGCCGGAAACCGCTGCGCGTGCGGTCCGGTGCCGACGCCAGCGCGATGCGCCCGAGGTCGGTGTCGGCTGACGCGGCGATGGCCTGCGACGGTGGGCGCTGCACATCGCGCGGCAAGCCGGCGCAGCCGGCAAACACCGCGACCGCGCTCAGCACAAGGGCGTGCCCCACACGCTGCCAGAGCCGCGAAGCGATCGAGGGTGTTGCCATGCACGACAGTCTAGTAGGGCGTTCTCGCGTACGATCGCGCCTCCCGAAGTCCCAGCCCTTCACCCGTGCGCGCCGTGCAACACCTGCTCGCCGCTGTGCTCCTCGCCGTGTGGATCATCGCGGCGGACGCGCAGACGGCCTCGCCCGCAGGCCCGACCGTACCCGGTGCCAGCGCCCCCGCAGCGCGTGCGCCGGCGCCCCGTGCACCCGCGCCCCGTGCTGCGGCGCCGATCCACGATGGCGGCTTTCGCATCCCCGGCAGCTTCGAGCCGGTGGCGGCCATCTGGCTCGGCTTCGATCGCGGCCACGCGGCGTGGACGGCGGCGATGGTGGCGGCGCTGGCGCCGCACGTGCCGCTGCGCTTTCTGGTGCGCGACGAAGCCACCGCGCTCGAGGCGCGCGACACGCTGCACGACTTCGGTGTCGACGTGCAGGGCCTGCGCTTCCACGTCGATGCGCATGCGGCCTTCTTCCTGCAGGATGCCGCGGTGTTCGCGCTCGACGGCCGCGGCCGCATCGGCGTGGTCGACCTCAAGTGGAGCGGCCACGGTCTGGCCGCGTGGTGCGAGCGCCGCCATGCCGACGACGCCGATCGTGCCGCCGCCTGCGCCAACAGCCTGGACCGCGAGCGCGACGTGTTGAGCCGCACCATCGCGGCCTTTGCCGGTGCGCGCGTGATCGACACCGAGCTGCACCTGGAGGGCGGCGGCGTCGAGGTCAACGGGCGCGGCACGCTGATCGCCAACGAGGCGCTGCTGCGCTCGCGCAACCCCGGTTGGAGCCGTGCCGATCTGCAGCGCGCGCTGCTGCAGCTGCCCGGCGTGCGCAAGGTGCTGTGGCTGCCCGAAGGGCCGGCCGAGGACCCGCATCTGCGCTCGACGATCACCGGCTCCTACGTGGGCTGGGGCACCGGTGGCCACACCGACCAGTTCGTGCGCTTTGCCGATGCGAACACCGTGCTGCTCGCGTGGATCCCTGAAGCGCAGGCGGCCGCGCACCCGGTGGCGCGCATGACGCGCGAGCGCATGAGGCGCAACTTCGAGATCCTGTCGCGCGCCACCGATGCCGATGGCCGGCCGCTGCGCGTGGTGAAGGTGCCGATGCCGCGTTTGCTGGAGCGCCCGCTGATGCTGTCGGCGCAGGCCGACACGAGTTACTCGGAGCAGTGGAGCCCGCACGACTTTCCGCTCGACGAAGAACGCCAGGATGGCGATGCAGTGACGCAGGTCGCGCCGGCGAGCTACCTCAACTATGTGGTGGCCAACGGCGTGGTGCTGGTGCCCGACTACACGGCCCACGGCACGCCGCCCGCCACGCAGCTGAAGGTGCGCCAGATCTTCGAGCGCAGCTTCCCCGGCCGGCGCATCGTGTTCGTCGACAGCGCGGCGGCCAACTGGTACGCCGGCGGCCCGCACTGCGCCACCTTGTCGCAGCCGGTGGGGCGTTGAGCTTCAGCGCCTCGATCCGTTGAGCAGCGCACCGATCCAGGTGGGCCGCACCCACAGCCGGTAGCTCCACAGCAGCAGCGCGCAGCCGGCGAGCACCACCGCCGCGAACTTGAGCCACCACGGCGCGCCCAGGCCCATCCAGGCGGTCTGCAGCGCCATCACCAGCGGCAGGTGCGCGATGTACATCCAATACGACGCGTCGGCGAGGTAGCGCAACGGGCGCGACGGCGCGCTGAGGAACCGCATGCCGGCACCGATCAAACCCAGAGTCCAGCCGATCAGGGCCAGCGCGTACGCGAGCGCATACACCCAGCGCCACATCGGCTCGTGTTCCACGCGCAGGCCGAATTCACTGGCGGCGAGCGCCAGGCAGACGATGGCGAACACCGCGCCGATCACCAGTCGCGTGGCCCAGCCACGCTCGACGCTGACCAGCAGCGCGCGCTGACGATCAATCATCCAGCCGAGGCCGAACACGAATGCAAAGACGAACAGCGGCGCCAGCGGCGGCAGCCAGGTGTAGGCGGGCGTCGGCACGCCGCCGCGCCAGTCCCATAGCGGCTGCAACCACAGCGCCAGCGCAATCGGCAACGCCAATGCACACGAGCGCAGCGGCGTGTCCAGCAACATGCGCAGCAAGCGGTCGAGCGACTGCGCGACGCGCTGACGTCGATCGAGGGCATGCATGACGGCATGCACGCCCCACGCGATCGCATACAGCCACAGCAGGATGTACAGAAACCACAGGTGCAGAAAATTGAGACCTGCATCGAGCGTCTCTTCCGGAATCGGCGGCAGCGTGCCGCCGTGTGTCTTGGCCAGGTTCCACAGCGCCACCGCGGCGAGCAGCCCGAAGCACAGCGGCCAGGCCAGCACCAGTGGCAGCGCGATGCGCCGCGCGCGATTGCGCCAGAACGCACGCGGCCCGAGTCGATGAAACAGCGCGCGCGACAGCAGCCCGGCGATCAGGAAGAACACCGACATGCGAAACACATGGATCACGTACACCAGCACACCCATCGCCCAGTGCTGCGACACGTCGTGCACCGGCCACAACACGTCGGGCACCAGCGGCACGAACGACAGCGCGCCGTGCAGCACGATGCCGAGCAGCAGCGCGCCGGCACGCACCGCATCGAGTGCGTGCAGGCGTTCGGCGTCTGGGGGTGCGCTCACCTTGCGGGTTACGCCGCTCGACCCGTCTTGGTTGCACGCGGTGCCACGCGGCGCGCGCCGCCCCAGCGTTCGGCCCAGGCCGACAACGGCTGCATCGCCGCCAGCAGCGCGCGGCCGTCGGCCGTGAGCTGGTAGCCGCCCTCGTGGTCGACCAGCCCGGCCTCGCGCAGCTCCTTGAGCCGCGTGTTGAGCAGCGCCGGGTTGGTGTCGACCGCGTCCTGCAGCGCACGGAAGGTGAGCGCCTCGCCGCGCAGCTCCCACAGCACGCGCAGCGCGGCGCGCCGGCCCAGCAGGTCGAGCGCCACCATGATGGGGCGGCCGGTGCGCGAGCCGCGGACCGGCCGCCCGACGCGCGGTGCGGTCATGTGGGTCTCGCTTTACTTTTCATAGCAATTGCCTTACCTTCGCGAATGCTACCAAAATGGTAGCAGCCTCTTGCGGCATGTTCGTGCCGCACCCGCCATGACCAGCACCGCCCGCATCGCCCCCGCATCCCCGCCCATCCCGCCCGAGGTGCAAGCCGCGCTCGACCGCACGATGCCGCCCGGCATGCCGCCGCTGGTGCTGTTCACCACGCTGGCGCGCGACGCGCGGCTGTTCGGCAAGTTCTTCGCCGGCGGCCTGCTCGACCGCGGCCACCTCACGCTGCGCCAACGCGAGCTGGTGATCCACCGCACCACCGCGCTGAACCGTTCGCAGTACGAATGGGGCGTGCACGTGGCCTTGTTCTCAGCGCGCGTGCAGCTCACGCCCGAGCAGCTGCACGCCACCGTGCACGGCAGCCCCGGCGACGCCTGTTGGAGCGACGAAGACCGCTTGCTGCTGCGCCTGTGCGACGCGCTGCACGCCACCAGCACGCTCGACGACACGCTGTGGTCGGCGCTGCGCGAGCGATTCAGCGACGAGGCGATGCTCGAGTTGCTGCTGCTCGCGGGCTTCTACCGCACGGTGAGCTACCTCACCAATGCGCTGCAACTGCCGCTGGAGGCGAACGCGATGCGCTTTC
>DATKJN010000806.1:0-2152 GCA_035543655.1 Burkholderiaceae bacterium
GCGGGCGGTATCCGGTAGCGGCTCCTACTGGGTCGGTCGGCCTTGCAGGCCGACTTCGCTGCGATGCTCGCGTCACAAGGGCGGCTGTGATGCCGCTTGCAGCGGCGCTGAACGCGCCGCCGCTTCATGGCTTCTCGCCGGTCCGTCGCCTGCGGCGCCGGACTTCCCCTTGCGCCGCTGCGCTTCTCGCCGCCCCACAAGTCGCCGCCACCGGATGCCGCCCACCGCGCAGCATCGCTTGTGGTGTTCTTCGACAACCTCGCAGCATCGGCAAAGCCGTGGTCGGGTGTGCGCCGGCAGCGACATTGCGCGGCGCTGAGGACCGCAGAGCGCATGGCCGCGCGCACGCAGTGCGCGCTTCAACCTCTGACTCGCGTCGATTGTCCGAGCATAGCGAGCGAAGTGAGCGGAGCGAGTTTCGACGCGGGCCGTGCGATCGAGGACCGGAAGGGATCCGGAGCGAAGCGGAGGACGCCGTGCACGAGCGCCGGCGCATACCCGGCCGCGGCTTTGCTCGATCAACTTTCAGCACGAAGGAGCCATGCACATGAGCGGCCTGGGCGGACTCAACAAATCCAGCAACGGCGTCGTCGTCGGCCTGGTGCAGCTGCAACTGCCCATCGTCGAAACGCCCGAACAGCTCGCCGCGCAAACCAAGCGCATCTGCGACCTCGTCGGCAAAGCACGGCGCAACCTCAACACGATGGATCTCGTCGTGTTCCCGGAATACGCGCTGCACGGCCTGTCGATGAGCACGGCGCCGGAGCTGATGGTGTCGCTCGACGGGCCTGAGGTGGCCGCATTCAAGGCGGCATGCGTCGAACACAAGATCTGGGGCTGCTTCTCGATCATGGAGAAGAACCCGGGCGGCAACCCGTACAACAGCGGGCTGATCATCGACGACCGCGGTGCGATCCAGCTCTACTACCGCAAGCTGCATCCGTGGGTGCCGGTCGAGCCGTGGGAACCGGGCAACCTGGGCATCCCGGTGTGCGACGGCCCCAAGGGCGTGAAGCTCGGCCTCATCATCTGCCACGACGGCATGTTCCCCGAGATGGCGCGCGAGGCGGCGTACAAGGGTGCCGAGCTGATCGTGCGCACCGCGGGCTACACCGCGCCGATCCGCCACGCGTGGAAGGTGACCAACCAGGCCAACGCATTTCAGAACCTGGCCTACACCGCCAGCGTGTGCCTGTGCGGATCGGACGGCACGTTCGACTCGATGGGCGAAGGCATGGTGTGCTCGTTCGACGGCAGCGTGATGGTCGAAGGCGGCGGCCGGCCCGACGAGATCATCACTGCGGAGATCCGGCCCGATCTCGTGCGCGAGGCGCGCACCGGTTGGGGTGTGGAGAACAACATCTACCAGCTCTATCACCGCGGCTACGTGGCGGTGAAGGGCGGCGCGATGGACTGCCCCTACACCTTCATGCACGACATGGTCAATGGTCGCTACGAGCTTCCTTGGGAGTCGAGGGTGCAGGTGACCGACGGCACGTCGTGCGGCTTCGCGCCGCCGACGCGCAGCTATGCCGGTGCCGATCAGCCGATCAAGAAGGTGGCCTGACCCATGGCAACGATCGCATCGACTCCGTACTCCTGGCCCTACGACGGCGACCTCAAGCCGTCGAACACCGCGCTGGTGATCATCGACATGCAGACCGACTTCTGCGGTGTCGGCGGCTACGTCGACAAGATGGGCTACGACCTGTCGATGACACGCGCTCCGATCGGGCCGATCAAGGCGCTGCTGGCCGAGGCGCGGCGCGTCGGCATGCACGTGATCCACACGCGCGAAGGGCACCGGCCCGATCTGTCGGATCTCCCAGCCAACAAGCGCTGGCGCTCGCGGCAGATCGGCGCCGGCATCGGTGACCCCGGGCCGTGCGGCCGCATCCTGGTGCGCGGCGAAAAGGGCTGGGACATCATCCCCGAGTTGTATCCGATCGCCGGCGAACCGATCATCGACAAGCCGGGCAAGGGCTCGTTCTGCGCCACCGATCTCGAGCTCATCCTGCACACGCGCGGCATCCGCAACCTGATCCTCACCGGCATCACCACCGACGTGTGCGTGCACACCACGATGCGCGAGGCCAACGACCGCGGCTTCGAGTGCGTGATGCTGACCGATTGCACCGGTGCCACCGACGCG
>DATKJN010000807.1:0-2321 GCA_035543655.1 Burkholderiaceae bacterium
CGTGGCGTCGAGCGCGACCAGGCGGCCGAACGGCCGCTCCGCGGCGGGCAGCGAGTTGTTGAAGACGACGTACAGCGTGTTGCCGTCGAGCGAGAGCGCGGGTGCGCAGTTGGTCTGCGGCTTGTCGAGTGCCGCCACGCCCGTGATCGCGGGCGCGGTGCGGTAGGTCGGTGCCGAACCGTCGGCGGGAATGCGGGCAATGCCGCCCGCAGCCGGCCCGCCGGACACGACTTGCAGCACCTGGAAGCCGAAGAAGACGTTGCCGGCGCTGTCGCTGGTGAGCGGCGTGTTGATGAACACCGAGCCGTTGAACAGGCCCGGCGCGGCGGCATAGGCGGCGTCGCCGTAGAACGCGATGTTCTCGGTGAATGGGATGTCGGCGTCGGCGTCGGCGAGGATCTGTACGCGGCCGCCGATGAGCGGCATCATCATCCGGTTGTCGGGTGTCAGCACCGGGTTGAAACTCGCGATCCAGCGCGCCGGGGGCGCAACGTAGTCGCTGAAAAGTCCCCGTAGCGCGTCGCCGTTGGCACCGACCCGCCGTTCCACGCGAAAGTTGAACGACGTTCCCACCTTCACCGGCACCAGCACCGTGTTGCGCCGCGTGATCAGCGGCGAGCCGTAGTGGGTGGTCAGCGCGCCGTTTTCGTACACCGGATTGAGGTCCACCGGTGTGTACCAGTAGAAGCCACGCATCGACAACGAGGCGACCGTGCTGAGCGCGCTGTGCTGCGCGTTGCCGGCAAAGCCGGCCCACGCCGGCCCGTTCACCGGCACCACCGGACGCCGCGGCAACAGCGGCAGGTTGCCCTCGGGGGTCGCGGGGTCGCCCCCGCATCCGGCAAGCAGTCCTCCGGCAGTTGCCACCAGCAGGTTGCGGCGCGTGAGCATCGGCGCGTCGGCGCCCGGCATCGTTGTCGTCATGACGCGATCTTGTCGCGGTCGTTCCCATACAGCAATCGGTGGAGAGCCGGGCTTGCAACGGGTAGTGACCGGCCACCTACACTCGTGGCGTGGATCGCTTCCTGAGCATCGAAGCCTTCGTGCGCGTGGCGCAATCGCAGAGCTTTGCCGAGGCCGCGCGCCAGTTGCGCTTGTCGAAGTCCGTGGTCACCGCGCGCGTGCAACAGCTCGAAGACCTGCTCGGCGGCCCGCTGTTCCACCGCACGACGCGCGCCGTGCGGCTGTCGGAGATGGGCCAGGCGTTCTACCGCGACTGCCACGAGCTGGTGTCGCGCACCAACGAGATCGTCGACCAGATGCGCGAGGTGCGCGGCTCGCCGGCGGGGCTGTTGCGCGTGCACGTGCTGACCGGCTTTGCGCTCGGCCACAGCCACATGGGGCACCTGCTGCGCGACTTCCAGGAGCGTTACCCGGAGGTGGTGCTCGACCTGTACGTGAGCGAGGCGGTGATCGACCCGGTGAAGGAGGGCTACGACGTCGCGCTGCAGATCTTCCCCGCGGCGTCGGAGGAGTTGGTGTCGCGCCGCTTGTTTCCGGTGCGCCGATTGTTCTGCGCATCGCCCGACTACCTGCAGCGCCACGGCATGCCGCAGCAGCCGAGCGATCTGTTCGGCCACCGGCTCGGCCTGTACTCCGGCTATCCGACGCGCGACCGCTGGGTGTTCTACCGCGAGCGCGATGGCGGCAGCGATGACGAGATCACCACGCTGGACCTGAAGCCGATGCTGATGAGCAACTCGGTGCACCTGCTGCGCGACTTCGCCTGCGAACACGCCGGCGTGGTCTGCCTGCCGACGCTGGTGGCCTCCGATGCGATCCAGCAGGGCCAGCTGCAGGTGGTGTTGCCGCAGTTCCAGTTGTCGCCGTTCTGGCTGTCGGCGGTGTACCCGCGCACCCAGCGCGGCGCCTTCAAGCCCAAGCTGTTCATCGAGTGCCTGGCCGAGGCGTTTGCCCATGGCGAGCCGCCGTGGGATCGCGAGTTGATCGGCCGCGGATTGATCTCTGCCCGCTTGATCGAAGCCTGAACCGGGCGGGCGGGTTAACCCGGTCAATTGTTCGGATTCGCCGAACAATCCAATCGCCGGTGGCCGGCTTCCGGCGCGGCCGCGCGCTTCCTACAGTCCGCACCCGAGTTCAACGGACCTCAGGAGACGCACGATGGCCGTGACCTACAAGACCCAGTTCGGGTCGCTCGACCGCTTCGACAAGGGCGGCGTGCAGGCGATTGACGACGACGTCAAGAACTACGCCTTCTCCAACTGCTTCGAGATCGCCAGCAAGAGCAAGCCGTACGAACGGGTGGTGTTCGGGCAGAACCAGATCTACGTGTTGGAGTGCCTGCGGGCCGAGGGATCGTC
>DATKJN010000808.1:0-2286 GCA_035543655.1 Burkholderiaceae bacterium
CCCTCAGCCCCGAATGAGCCGGACCGCGGACGACCTTCGCGTCGTGGTCCTGCGCGGCCCACACGCCAAGCGCCCGCGCGCCGTTGCCGCCAGGCTGAACGCGGCCACGGCCAGTCCGGCCGGGAGGTCGATCACATGGTGTTGGTAGGTGGTCAGGACCGAGACGCCGATGGCCGCAAACCAGACATGCAGCGCGAGCCGCCGCCAGCCGACCAGGCGCGGCGCGAAACACACCCAAAGCACGACCAGCACGCCGATGTGCAGCGAAGGCGCGCGGTTGTACGGCAGGTCGGTCGCGCTCAGCAACTGGAACAGAGCGCCGATCGCGCCGGTGGTCTCCGGCCGCTCGAACTGAAAGCGCAGCGGAAACGCGGCGTAGCAGGCGATCGAGATCGTCAATACCAGCAGCACCCGCGCCACGTGGCGCTCGAGCTCGGCGCGGTCGCGGCAGACGAAGAACGAGGCGGCGAAGAAAACGACGATCGACAGGTACGGCACGATGGTCCACTCGACGAACGGGATCGCGCGCTCCCAGTCGAACACGCCGCGGCCCACGTCGGTGCGCAGGCTGGTCAGCCGGTTCGCCAATCCGTACGCGCCGACGAATGCCAGGCTCACCAGTGCACAGGCCGGTGTCGCACCCAACCCGGATCGCGACCGCGGCGCAGTGGGCCCGATGCGGCTGTCGTGTGCGGCGCTCGAATTCATGATGGTCACTCCGTCGAGGGTGAGCCATGGTGCGCACCGCGTCACGGCGTGTCCGCTCAGCAGCGAACGCCGCAACGTTCACTGTTGACAGTCGTTGGCGCGAGGCAGGTGCTGCGAGTCAGGTGCGCGCCGCCGGCACCAGCGACAGCGCCAGCTTGCGCGTGCCGCGCAACAGCTCGACGCGCACGCTGCGGCCGATGCGCTCGCCGCCGAGCACGCGGTTCAGCGTGTCCACGTCCTGAGTCGGCAGCCCATCGACCCTGACGATGCGGTCGCCAGCCTTCACGCCGGCGCGCTCGGCCGGCCCGTCGGCCAACACCTCGTCGACGCTGACCGCGCTGGCCAATTCCAGCCCGTGGTGCACCGCCGTGCGCCTCGGCAGCGGCACCGTCTGCGCCTTCACGCCAAGCCATGCGCGACGCACGTGGCCGTGCCGCAGCAACTCGCTCACCACCCAGCGCGCGGTGTCGGCCGGTACCGAGAAACACAGCGATTGCGCACCGGCGATGATCGCGGTGTTCACGCCGACGACCTGTGCGCGCGTGTCGAGCAACGGCCCGCCGGAGTTGCCCGGGTTCAGGCTGGCGTCGGTCTGGATCACGCCTTCGATCAGCCGGCCGCTGCGTGCGCGCAGGCTGCGGTCGAGCGCCGACACCACGCCGGTGGTCACCGTCTGCGCCAGGCCTTGCGGGTTGCCGATCGCGATCACCACCTGGCCGACGCGCAGCGACTTCGATTCGCCGAGCGCCAGGTGCGGCAGCGCCGAGGCGCTGCCGATGCGCAGCAACGCGAGATCGGTGTCGACGTCGCCGCCCACCTTCTGCGCCACGCGTTCGCTGCCGTCGTCGAGCGTCACGACGATCGGATCGCCGGCGTCGGCCACATGGTGGTTGGTGAGCAGGTAACCGTCGGGCGTGATCAGAAAGCCCGAGCCGGCGCCCTCCACCGCACGCGGTCCGCGCCGCGCATGCATGCGCAGCGACACCACGCCGCCGCGCGTGCGCTCCAGCGTCTGGATCACGGTGCGCGAAAAGGCATCGAGCAGCTCGATGTCCTGCGCCAGCAACGGAGCGTCGTCGCGTTTCATCTGCGGTGTGCTCCGCTCACAGGCCGATCCAGCCGTGGCGCAGGCCTTCGCGCACCGCCTCGGCGCGGGTGGCGGCGCCCACCTTGGCCAGGATCTGTGCCACGTGGTACTTGGCGGTGTGCGCCGAGATGCCGAGCACGCCGCCGATGTCGCGGTTGGACAGGCCCTTGCCGAGCAGCTCGAACACTTCGATCTCGCGCGGGGTCAACGGCTCGCTCGAGGCCGCGTCGTGCAACGCCCAGGGCTGTTCACGCACCGACAGGCCCTCGAGCACCGCCGCCAGCGCGGCGCGCAAGCGGGTCGCGCTCACGCCGGAAGACAGCTGCGCTGTCGCTCCACCCGCGCCCCGCACACTGACCTCGTCGGCACCGGATGTGACCCAAGCATCGGCGTCGTCGTCTGCGTGTCCGATCGCGACCTGCCAGCCGTCGACGACACGCAAGGCCGCTGTCACGCCGTCGGTCCACAACGGCGATGCGCCGACGATCACG
>DATKJN010000809.1:0-2166 GCA_035543655.1 Burkholderiaceae bacterium
CGCGCATCACCCCATCGATCACGTTTGCAGGATTCAACCCACCAGACAAAACGAGCGGAAGGGGCACGCTTGTTGGAATGAGTGACCAATCAAAGACCTTTCCGCCGCCGCCATAGCCCTGGACATCGGCATCCAGCAGCAACGCCGAAGCACCGGCGAAGGCGCGCGCGAAGTCTACCAGCGCAAGGCTCTCGCTCATGCGGGCTGCCCGGATGTAGCTGCGGCGCGCCGCCTCGCACTGCGCAAGCGTCTCGTCACCGTGAAACTGCAGCACCGCACGCGGCAGAAGGTCAAGTGCGCGGTGGATGTCGTCCGGCTTGGCGTTCACGAACAGGCACACCGGCGTCACGAACGGCGGCAGCGCACGCGCCAGGTCGCCAGCGCGCGCCGCACTCACGTGCCGCGAGCTCTTGGCGTACAGCACGAAGCCGACCGCATCGGCACCGGCTTCGACCGCTGCGGCCACGTCGGCCTCCTGCGAGAGGCCGCAGATCTTGATGCGGGTGCGTTGCTGCAAGGTGTGTCTCAGGGCAACCAGTCGCTCGCCGGTGCACGGTCGGGCAGTTGCAGAGCGGCATCGTAGTACGGGCCGACGAAATAAAGGCCTTCGGCCGCAAACGTCGGCGCCGCGGCGTCGCGATGGCGGGCGGCCAACACCTCGAGCAGCCACCCCGCCGGGCGGCGAGCGCTGCCCACCGCCAGCAGGCAACCCATGATGTTGCGCACCATGTGATGCAGGAACGCGCTGGCGTCGAAGTCGAAGTGCCAGTACGACCCGCGTTGCTCGATCGCGATGGCGCGCAGCGTCTTCACCGGGCTCTTGGCCTGGCACTCGCTGGAGCGGAATGAACTGAAGTCGTGTTCGCCGATCAGGTGCCGTGCCGCTTCGCGCATCGGATCGAGCGCGAGCTCGTCGAATACCCAGCCGACCAGCCCCGTCTCGATCGACGGCCGCACCGCCGAGCGCAGCAACACGTAGCGGTAGCGGCGACCGCGCGCCGCGAAGCGCGCATGGAAATCGGTGGGCACCGGCGCGCTCCACTGCACCGCGATATCCGGTGGCAGGTAGCGGTTGGTGCCACGGACCCATGAGAACGCATCGCGCTCGACCGGCGCATCGAAGTGCACCACCTGGTTCAGCCCGTGCACGCCGGCATCGGTGCGGCCGGCACACATGGTGCTCACGCGCGCGTCGGCGAAGGTTGACAGCGCGCGTTCGAGATGGTCCTGGACCGTGTCACCACTGGGCTGGCTCTGCCAACCCTTGTATGCGGTGCCGCGGTAGCTCAGACCCAGTGCCCAGCGACCCGTCGTGGTCGTCGGCGTCGAGGCCATTCCAAGCGGACACCGCGGATCCGGCTCTGCCGGTCCGCTGGTGTCGCCCCCTAGAGGGTGAGGCGGCCGCCAGGCCGCTTCGGGGGTGGTCTCATGCCAAGCTGTCGAGCATGCTCTGCGCTTTGGTTTTCAGCGCCCCACCGGCCTTGGCAACGACCTCTTCGAGCAGGTCACGCGCGCCTTCCATATCGCCGATCTGGCGGAACTCTTCGGCCAGCTCGAGCTTGCGCGCCAGCGGGTCGTTGTCGTCGAACGGCGTGTGGCCCGAGGGCTGGGCCGGCAACGTGAAATCGCCAAAGTCGAGGGTCGGCTTGGCGCCCGACGCGGCCTGCGCTCCTGAGCTCAAGGGCATCGAAGCACTTGGATTCAAGTCGAGCGAGATCGATTCCAAGTCCATCGGTGGCTGGCTTGGCTGGGCGTCGCGGCGTGCGGACGGCTTCGGCATCGTGCCGAGATCGAGATCGAGGTCAAGGTCCGGTGCGGCGGTGCGGCTGTCCGGCGCGGGCATCGAATCGATGGCCGAGGCCGGGAAGCCCGACGTGTGCGGCATGATCGATTGCGGCATCGTGCTGGCACCCAGCGGCTCGATCATTCGGCCGCCATCGCCGGCGACCGCAGCGACCGGCGCACCTCCGGGCTTGTACAGCGGATTCTCCGGATCGATGCCGCGGCCCAACTCCTGGGCCTTGACCCAGTCGTCGCCTTCGCCCTTGGTGAGCGCGTACAGCTGCGTGGCCAGCATTTCGAAGCCCTTGGTGTCGCGACGCTTGGCGTACACCTCGAGCAGCTTGGTGCGGATGGCCAGGCGATCGGGGTTGCCGCGCATCGCCT
>DATKJN010000810.1:0-13817 GCA_035543655.1 Burkholderiaceae bacterium
GCCCATCACGTACGACTTGCCTTCGAGTTGCTGGTTGATGTACTGGTAGCGGCCACGCAACCGCTCGCGGAACAACGCCTTGGCTTCTTCGGGCATCGCCGGGTTGAACAGCGGCGTGTACTGCTTGTGAACCTCGGTCGAAACGAAGTTGAGCCACTCGATCTGGCGGTAGCGCTCGATCGAGCCGGCGGGTGCAACCAGGCCCTTGGTGGGCGCCTTGTCGGCGAGGTACTGCACGATGGCGGGGCCTTCAGTCAGGCGCTGGCCGTCGTCGAGTTCGAGCAGCGGCACGTAGCCCTTGGGGTTGATCGTGTAGTAGTCGGTGCCGTCGACAAGCTTGTGGGTCTTGGTGCTGGCCAACACGGCTTCGAAGGGCAGGCCCAGTTCCTTCAACACGATGTGTGGGCTCAGCGAACACGCGCCCGGGCTGTAGTAAAGCTTCATCGCCAGTCTCCTTCGGGGTGTTGGGGCAGGGCAGCATAGGCTTCGGTCCATGCCGTGGTGGCGTGCTCGGGTTTGGTCGGGCAAGTGTGTCGAACGGTCGCAAGCGGCGCGGCGTGGACGCACCTCGGCCACAATGCGCGCCCATGACGTGGCGGCGCGGCTGGATGACAGGGCTCGGCATTGCGGCGCTGCTGGGTGCCACGGGGCCGGCGCACGGCAAGTCGCTGCAGCCGTGTCGGCTCAAGGGTGTGGTGCACGAGGCGCTTTGCGGCAGCGTGCAACGCCCGCTCGACCCGGCGCGGCCGGACGGCACGCGGATCCAGGTGCACTTCGCGGTGCTGCCGGCGTTGGCGCACAACAAGCTGGATGACCCGGTGTTCTTCATCGCCGGCGGCCCCGGACAGAGCGCGATCGAACTCGCTGGACCGTTGGCGGCGCAGTTTGCGCGCCTGAGCAACCGGCGCGACCTGGTGTTCGTCGACCAGCGCGGCACCGGCCGCAGTGCGCCGTTGCGCTGTGAGCAAGACGCCGAGGTGATGCGCCCGCTCGCCGAGTCGGTCGACGAGTCGGCGCAGTTGAAGCGCCTTGCCGACTGCCGTGAGCGGCTGCAAGCGCTGCCGCACGGCGACCTGCGCCACTACGGCACGACGGTGGCGATGGCCGATCTGGATGCCGTGCGTGCGCAGCTGGGCGCGGCCCGCATCAATCTGGTCGGCGCGTCGTATGGCACGCGTGCCGCGCTGGAGTACATGCGCCTGTTCCCGTCCGCGGTGCGCCGCGCGGTGCTCGATGGCGTGGCACCGGCCGACATGGTGCTGCCGGCGTCGTTCTCCATCGACAACCAGGCGGCGCTCGACGGCTTGCTCAACTGGTGTGCCGACGATGCCGATTGCCGCGCGCGCCATCCGGCGCTCAGGCAGCAATGGGTCGGGCTGCTGGATTCTTTGCCGCGCGAGGTGACGCTGACGCACCCGTACACCGGGCGCGACGAGCGTGTGCGCCTCACGCGCGAAGCGGTGCTGGGCATGGTGCGCACGCCGCTGTACGTGCCGGCCCTGGCCGCCGGGTTGCCGCAGGCGATTGCCGAGGCGGCGAACGGCCGTTTCACGCCATTGGCGGGTTTGGCGTCGGCTCTGAGCGGACCGGGCCGTCCGGAGGTGTACAGCGGCATGCACTTCTCGGTGGTTTGCGCCGAGGACCTGCCGCGCCTGCCGCTGGCCCCGGAGCCGGACAGTCCGCAGTTCGGCCGCGCCTTCGCGCGCGTGTACCAGCAGGTATGCGCCGACTGGCCCCGCGGCAAGGTCGACCCGGCCTTCTACACGACGCCAACGGCGCCCGCTGCGACCTGGCTGCTGTCGGGCGGCGACGATCCGGCGACGCCACCGCGCCATGGCGAACGCACCGCGCGGGCGCTGGGAGCAAAGGCGCGCCACACGGTGGTGCCGCACGGCGGCCATGGCGTGATGGGCCTGGCGTGCCTGCGCGACGCGGTGCAGCGTTTCATCGATGCGCCGAACGACGACGAAGCTCTCAAGGTGAACGCCGCGTGCGCGGCTGGGGTGCCGCGGCCGCGCGTGTTCGTGCCGCTGGCCAGCGCGTCGGCTCCGCGATGATCGAAGTGGATGGCGTGCACAAGCGCTTTGTGGCCGGACGCGGTCGCAAGGCGAAGGTGGTCGAGGCCGTGCGCGGGGTGAGTTTTCGCGCCACGGATGCCCGCATCACCGCGTTGTTGGGGCCGAACGGCGCGGGCAAGACCACCACGCTGCGCATGGTCGCGGCGCTGCTGGTGCCCGACAGCGGACGCATCCAGGTCGACGGCATCGACGTCGCCGTGCAGCCGCGGCAGGCGCTGGCGCGCATGGGGGTGTTGTCGGACGCGCGCGGCCTGTACCCGCGCTTGACGGCGCGCGAAAACATCGTCTATCACGCGCGCCTGCAGGGCATGGCCGACGACCGGGCACAGACGCGCGCCGAGCAGCTGGCGCAGATGCTCGAGCTCAGCGCCTTGCTCGATCGGCGTGCCGATGGGTTCAGCCAGGGCGAGCGCATGAAAACCGCGCTGGCGCGTGCGCTGGTGCACGACCCGCCGAACATCGTGCTCGACGAGCCGACCAACGGTCTGGACGTGCAATCGATCCGCAGCCTGCGCGATGCGCTGCGCCGGCTGCGCGACGAGCAGGGCAAATGCATCGTGTTCTGCACCCACATCATGCAAGAGGTGGAGCGGCTGTGTGACCACGTGGTGGTGGTGTCGCACGGCCGCGTGATGGCCGAAGGCAGCGTCGAGGAACTGAACCGGCGCAGCGGCCAGGCCGACTTCGAGGAAACCTTCGTTGGCCTGGCGTTCGGAGCCAATGCGGAGCTGAAGACACCATGAATGCGGCGCGGCGCCGACCCACGAGCGCGCTCCGGCGCGGAGCAGCGGTCAACGGGGCGAGGGGCACGCAATGACCGGCGCCTGGGTGGTGTTCGTCAAGGAACTGCGCGACGCGCTGCGCGACCGCCGCACGCTGATGGCGGTGGTGCTGTCGTCGGTGGTGATGGGCCCGCTGGTGTTGTTCGCGCTGTCGGCGCTGGTGGCCAGCAGTGAGCAGCGTGCCGAGTCGCGCGAGATCCTGGTGGCCGGCCTGGAGCACGCGCCGAGCTTGCGCAACTTTTTCGAGCGCAGCACGCTGGTGGCCAAGGTGGCGCCCGCCGACTACGAACAGCAGATGGTCAAGCGCCAACTCGGCGAGGCGGTGCTGGTGGTGCCGCCGGACTTCGAGGTCACGCTGGCGCGTGGCGACAAGCCGGTGGTCGAAGTGGTGAACTCCAGCGCCAATCCGCGCGCCGGCGTGGGTGTGCAGCGATTGCGTCGCGCGCTGCAGGGCTTTGCACAGGAACAGGCGCTGTTGCGCCTCGCCTACCGCGGGGTCGCGCCGGCGCTGCTGGAGCCGGTGAAGGTGGAAGAGCGTGACCTCGCCGATCCGCGCGCCCGATCGGCCCAGTTGACGGGCATGGTGCCGTTCTTCGTGCTGATGGCGGTGCTGTACGGTGCGCTCAACGCGGCACTCGACACCACCGCCGGCGAGAGGGAGCGCGGCTCGCTCGAGCCGTTGTTGACGACGCCCGCATCGCGCCTGGCTCTGGTGATTGGCAAATGGGGTGCGGTGGCGGCGGTGGGCATGTTGATCGCCGTGCTCAGTTGTCTGAGCTTTCTGCCCGCGCAGAGCCTGATGCGCAGCGAAACGCTGGCCGCACTGTTTCGTTTTGGCGTGCGCGAGGCGGCCTTGTTTCTGGCGCTTTTGCTGCCGCTGGCGGCGACCTTGTCCGCACTGATGATGGCGATCGCCATCCGCTGCAAGACGTTCAAGGAGGCACAGGCGAGCAACACCATCGTGATCCTCGGTGTGTCGCTGCTGCCGCTGTTGTCGTTGTTCAACGACAGCGGCGAGCAGCCGTGGCACGTCTGGGTGCCTGCGCTGGCGCAGATCACTCTGATGGGCCGCGTGCTGCGCGGCGAGGCCTTCGCCGCGGCCGACCTGTTGATCCCGCTTGCAGTCGCTGCAGGCCTGGCGGCGGTGTGCTTGGGGTACATCGCGCGCCACCTGCGCGCAGCGGCCACGCGCTAACCCCGAGACGGGGCGAAGGGCCCTCGCCGCTAGGCCGCTTGTTCGCTGATCAGCATCACCTGTTCCACTTCGTCCTGCCAATTCAGTGTGTGCACAACCTCGTTCAGGTAACGCAAGGTTTCAAGCACCGTCAGTCCATCACCATCGGCGTTGACCAGACGCAAATTGGTCACTACCGACAGCGGGTCGGCCATCGCGACAATGCCGCGCGACAAGTGGATCCAGTCCCACGCCATGCCGGCCTGGCTGCCGCTCGCCGCCGAAGACGCCCAGATCGTCTGGCCGGCGGTGCGGGTGGTCTGGTCGCCGGGGTTGGTGACGCGGGTCCCGAGATGCCGTAACTGCAATCGTCGAAGCTGATCTACCTGCCACAATAGTGGCGGCCAGGCGCGAACCGTCCAGGGGGGACATGCGTGTGAGGCAGGTTTCATCATGGCGTGCGACTCGTTGGATTGAAGTGCCGAAAGTGTTCGGCAAGTCGCAAGCAATGAAAATCTGTAAGACCTTTCAGGTCAGGGCGCGCCGGAGACACATCCGTTGAATTAGCCACATGCTGCAAGGCGGTTATTTATCAGTGCTCCAAGCCCGGGACCGTGACGAGTTCCGGGATGAGGTGGTCCGATTCGGGCGCGCGCTGGGTTTCGACACGGTGACCGCGATGGCGGTGGTCGACCATGGAATCGGCCGCAGCGATTTCGTGCTGGTCGACAACGCACCACAGGCTTTCCTCGGCGTGTACAACAACACCACGTCGTACCGTCGCGACCCGGTGATGCAGCATTGCAAGCGACAAAGCCTGCCGATCATCTGGGATCAGGCGACCTACACCGCGCAGGGCCACGGCGACCTGTGGGAAGAGCAGGCGCGATATGGCTATCACACTGGCATTGCGATGGCGCTGCACCTGCCTGAAGGCAAGCACTTCATGCTCGGTGTCGACCGCGATCGCGCACTGCCGAGCGACCGGCACGAGCTGACACGCCTGGTCGCTGATCTGCAGTTGTTTGCCGTGCACGCACTCGACGCCGCGATGCGCGTGCTGGTGCCCACGGATGCCGCCATTGATCTGCCTTCACTGACCCCGCGCGAACTCGAGGCGTTGCGCTGGACGATGGATGGCAAAACGGCGTGGGAAGTTGGTTCGATCCTCGGGATCACCGAGCGCACAGCGGTTCTGCACTTGAACAACGCGATGCGCAAGTTGGGGTGCGTCAACAAGCATCAAGCGGTTCTGAAGGCGCTCCGCCTGGGCTTGATCCGCTGACGCAGACTCCCGAATTTGGCCCGGAATCGGCGACGCTGTCACCCTGTAAGAGTTGACAGTTTCGTGGTGACCCACCCGCTGCTGAAATCTCGTTCAGGCGCCTCAGGGACGGCGCGTCACCTGGAACGGAGACCAAAATGCAGCAGCCCCGCAAGACATCATTCCTCAAGAGCCTGTTCGGCACCAAGCGCGCACAAGCGGTGGAGCCCAAGAAGGCCGTTCAGCCGCTCGACGAGCGTCAACTCAGCCGCGTGGCGGGTGGCGTCGGCGAAACCACTTCGCCCAAGGGCGGTTGGCAATAAGGGCAGCGCCCCCTTTTCTCGACGTACCGGCGCTTCCCCCCTCCGGCCGGTTTGTCGGCGGCCCGGCTCGTCCGGGCCGTTCTGCCTTTTGTGGAACCGAATTCTGTGACGACACCGCTGTTCCGCCCCGAGGCCATCGAAGCGAGTCGGCAGCAGTGGCTCGGCGAGGTGCGGCTGGTGCGTCCACTGTCGTTGTCGGCGCTCGTGGCGCTGCTGGTGCTGTGTGCCATCGCGATCGGCTCGTGGCTCGTGTTCGGCGAATACACGCGCAAGGCCCATGTGCGGGGGCTGTTGGTGCCCGATCGCGGATGGATCCGCCTGGTGTCGCCCCAAGTGGCCACCGTTGCCGAACGTCGCGTGACGCAGGGCCAGGCGGTGAAGAAGGGCGACGTGTTGTTCGTGTTGTCGCTCGACCACCAAACGCGTGATGGCGGTGCGCAGCAACGTGTGCATCGCAGCCTGCAAGCAAGACAAGACAGCCTGCTCGAAAGCCTGGAAGCGCAACAGCGTTTGAGCCGGGAGCAAGACGCGGCGTTGGCGCTTCGTTCGAACGCCTTGAGTCGCGAAGCGGCGCAGCTCGACGGCGAGATGGAGCTGCAGAGGCAACGCTTGCTGTTGTCGCAGCAGGCGCTGGCGCGGCTGGAGTCGCTGCGTGCCGATGGCTTTGCGACCACCGCGCAGATTCAAAGCAAGAGCGAAGAGGTGCTGAGCCTGCGCGCGCAGGTCGCATCGTTGGAGCGCCAGCGCAGCACCCTGGCGCGCGATGTCGCGGCGCTGGAAGGGCAACGCCGCGAGCTGCCGTTGCGGGTGCGTGCGCGTGCCGGCGAACTGGAACGTGAAGCGCAAGCGCTGGCAAAGGAGGCCGCCGACAACGATGTCCGGCATGAACTCGTGATTCGTGCGCCGCAGGAGGGTTTGGTGGCCACGGTGCTGGCCGAGCCCGGGCAAAGCGTGGTACCCGACGCCGCGCTGGCGAGCTTGGTGCCGGCCGATGCGCGCCTGCAGGCGCATCTCTATGCGCCGTCGAGCGCGTTGGGGTTCATCCGCCCGGATCAAGCGGTGCGACTGCGCGTGGCGGCGTTTCCGCATCAGAAGTTCGGCCACCAGGCGGGCCTGGTGCAGCAGGTGTCGAGCACGCCGCTGCAAGCCGGCGAGCTCGCGGCACTGCCGCTGGCATCGAAACCCAACGAGCCGCTGTACCGGGTGACGGTGACGCTTGAGCAGCAGCACGTGATGGCTTACGGACGCGAGCAACCGTTGGCTGCAGGCATGCAACTGGAGGCCGACGTCCTGCTGGAGCGGCGTCGGCTGATCGAGTGGTTGTTCGCGCCAGTCCTCGGCATCGCCGGGCGCGTGTGAGGCCTCGTACGCGATGACCGCACGGCAGCTTCGCATCGGTTTCGGCGCCCCCACGACGCCGTTGATCCTGCAGAACGAGGCGGC
Organism: Burkholderiaceae bacterium; assembly: GCA_035543655.1. Lineage (GTDB taxonomy): Bacteria > Pseudomonadota > Gammaproteobacteria > Burkholderiales > Burkholderiaceae_C > JAEUPI01. The sequence goes on from DATKJN010000810.1 coordinate 7,065, forward strand.
CGAGTGTGCGCTCGCCTGTCTGACGATGGTGGCGGCATCGCACGGCTTGCACACCGACCTGGCCACGCTGCGTCAGCGCTTCAGCCTGTCGCTCAAGGGCGCCACGATGGCCGACCTGGCCGTCATGGCGCGATCGCTCAAGTTGCAGGCGCGGGCCGTGCGGGCCGAGCCGGAGCAACTCGATCAGTTGCCGCTGCCGGCGATCCTGCACTGGGACTTCAATCATTTTGTCGTGCTCGTGAAGCTGCGGCGCGACGAGGTGTTGATCCACGACCCGGCGCGCGGCGCACGCTGGATGAAGTGGGCGCAAGTCTCGAAGCATTTCACCGGTGCGGCGATGGAGCTCATGCCCGAGGCGGGTTTCATGCCACGCGCGGAGCAGCAACGCATCAGCGTGCGCCAGTTGCTCGGCCGCGTCACCGGTTTGAAGCGTTCATTGGGGCAGATTGTTGCGCTGGCGCTGGTGCTCGAGTTCTTCGTGCTGCTGAGCCCGTTCCTGATGCAGTGGGTGGTCGACGACGTGCTCGTCAGCGCCGACGGCGATCTGCTGGTGACCTTGGGCATCGGCTTTGCAATGCTGGTGGCCATCCAGGCGGTGACCGCGGCGATCCGCTCGTGGGCCGTGCTGCATCTGTCGGCCACGTTGAATCTGCAATGGCTGGGCAACGTGTTCGCGCACCTGATGCGGCTTCCGCTATCGTGGTTCGAGCGTCGGCACATGGGCGACATCTGGTCGCGCTTCTTTGCGGTTCAGCAGATCCAGAAGACGCTCACGACGAGCTTCCTCGAGGTGTTGCTCGATGGCGCCCTGGTGGTGGCGACGCTGGCGATGATGGCCTTGTACAGCCCGCGCCTGAGCTTGATCGTGCTGGGCTTCGTCGCGGCCTATGCGGCGTTGCGCTGGTCTCTGTTCGCGCCGATGCGTCGCGCCACCGAGGAAGCGCTCGTGCACGACGCCAAGAAAACGAGCCACTTTCTCGAGTCGTTGCGCGGAGTGATGGCGATCAAGCTGTTTGGTGCCGAGGCCGATCGCCAGTCGCGTTTCATGAATCTGGTCGTCGATGCGATGAACGCCGACATCGTCGTGCGGCGGCTCGAAGTCACGCTGTCGGTGGCGCATCGCGGCCTGTTCGGTCTGGAACGCGTGTTCGTGATCTGGGTGGGCGCGATGCTGGTGCTCGATCAGGCACTCACCGTGGGCATGTTGTTGGCGTTCGTGGCCTACAAGGAGCAGTTCTCTCAACGGGTCGCCGCGCTGATCGACAAGTGGGCCGAGTTGAAGATGCTCAAAGTGCAGGGCGAGCGGTTGGCCGACATCGTGCTGGCTGAGCCAGAGCAGGTCCATGCACAAGCGCTGCCGCGTTCGGTCACCGATGACGGCACGCCGCCGCGCATCGAGCTGCGCAACCTGCGATTTCGCTACTCTGACAGCGAGCCCGAGGTGCTGCACCAGATCAATCTGAGCATTGAACCGGGCGAATCGGTGGCGATCGTGGGTCCGTCGGGATGCGGCAAGACGACGCTCATCAAGGTGATGCTCGGGATCCTGAAGCCAGTGCAGGGCGAGGTCCTTGTCGGCGAGCGGTCGCTCGACACGATGGGGTCATCGAGTTGGCGGGCGATGGTCGGCACCGTGATGCAAGATGAACCGCTGTTTGCGGGGTCGATCGCCGACAACATCAGCTTCTTCGATGCGCGGCCGGAGATGGACCGGGTGATCGAATGCGCCCGGCTCGCGGCGGTGCACGAAGAGATCGATGCACTGCCGATGGGGTATCACACGCTGATCGGCGACATGGGCGCCTCGCTCTCCGGCGGACAAAAGCAGCGCGTGCTGCTGGCGCGAGCGCTCTACAAGCGTCCGCGCGTGCTGTTCCTTGACGAGGCGACCAGTGCGCTCGATGTGGAACGCGAGCGGCTGGTGAATCAGTCGGTGCGCCAACTGCGCCTCACGCGCGTGATCGTGGCGCACAGGCCTGAGACCATCGCCAGTGCCGATCGCGTGATCGTGCTCGACGGGGGACAGGTGTCGAACGACCTGCGCACCGTGGGCGGCAGCGCCGCCGGCCACGCGCAGCGTCCGTAAGCGTTCGCTCGGCGCGTCGGGCTTGGAGTTCTGCGGCCAAGGGCGCGGGTTCCTACAATTGCGCCTGCTGTGAGCGAGGCCTCGATGCAATTTCCCAAGCGTTTTGATGTGATCGTCGTTGGCGGCGGCCATGCTGGCTCCGAGGCGGCGCTCGCCTCCGCGCGCATGGGGTGTCGGACGCTGCTGCTCACCCACAGCATTGAGACCCTGGGGCAGATGAGCTGCAACCCGTCGATCGGCGGCATCGGCAAAGGCCACCTCGTCAAAGAGATCGATGCGCTGGGCGGCGCGATGGCGGGCGCCACCGATGAAGCCGGGATTCAGTTCAGGATCCTCAATGGATCCAAGGGGCCGGCCGTGCGGGCCACGCGCGCCCAAGCCGACCGCGTGCTGTACCGAGCGGCCGTTCGACGCCGTCTCGAGAACCAGGCGAACCTGTGGCTCTTTCAACAGGCGGCAGAGGATCTGATCGTCGAAGGGGACCAAGTCACGGGCGTTTCAACGCAAGTGGGTATTCGCTTTCTCGGCTCGACAGTTGTCTTGACGGCGGGCACCTTTCTCGATGGTCGGATTCATGTGGGCCTCAACAACCATTCGGGCGGCCGTGCGGGCGACGCTGCGGCGGTACTGCTGGCGCAGCGGCTGCGGGAGTTGAAGCTGCCCCAGGGGCGGCTCAAGACAGGAACGCCCCCGCGCCTCGACGGCAGGACCATTGACTATGCTCGGTTGGTGGAACAACCTGGCGACGCGAACCCGGTGCCAGTCTTCAGCTTCATCGGTTGCGCGGAGCAGCACCCGCGGCAGGTCGCCTGCTGGATCACGCACACCAACGAGCGGACGCACGACATCATCCGCAGCGGCTTCGACCGCAGTCCCATGTTCACCGGCGTGATCGAAGGGGTGGGGCCGCGCTACTGCCCGAGCATTGAAGACAAGGTCAACCGCTTTGCCGACAAGAGCGGCCATCAGATCTTCCTGGAGCCGGAAGGACTGAGCACGCACGAGGTCTATCCAAACGGGATTTCGACTTCCTTGCCATTCGACGTGCAGTTGGCCGCAGTGCAATCGATGGTCGGACTGGAGAGCGCGCATATCCTGCGACCGGGCTATGCGATCGAGTACGACTATTTCGATCCCCGCGGACTGAAACCCAGCTTTGAGACCCAGGCGATCCGAGGTCTGTACTTCGCGGGGCAGATCAACGGCACGACGGGTTATGAAGAGGCTGCGGCTCAAGGGCTGCATGCCGGCCTGAACGCTGCGCTCCAGTGCCAAGGGAAGTCGGCTTGGGTGCCACGTCGTGACCAAGCCTACTTGGGTGTCTTGATCGATGACCTGGTGACCAAGGGCGTCACCGAGCCCTATCGCATGTTCACGAGTCGTGCGGAGTACCGGCTGCAACTGCGCGAGGACAACGCCGACCTGCGCCTCACCGAGGTCGGACGGTCGCTGGGGTTGGTGGACGATCGGCGCTGGGACGCCTTCAACCGAAAGCGCGATGCACTGACTCGAGAGCAAGAGCGCCTGCGCATGACTTGGGTGGACCCGGCGCACGTCTCGCCCGAGCTGGGAGTTCGGATCCTGGGTAAACCGATCGAGCATGAATACAGTCTGGCCGAGTTGCTCAAGCGTCCAGGCGTGGGATTCGATGCGGTGACCGCATTGCATCGCGAGGCGCGCCCAGGCGCGGAGGTGGTTTCACGTGAAACACTTCACGCAGCACTGGGTCCGGATCTCGCTGATGCGGTGATCGAGCAAGTGGAAATCCAGATCAAGTACGCAGGCTATATCGGCAAGCAGGTCGACGATGTGGAGCGTGCGCGCACCTACGATGATCTACGCCTGCCCGCGGACCTGGACTATTCGAAGGTCGTCGCGCTGAGTTTTGAAGTTCGGCAAAGGCTCAACCAGCATCGCCCATTGACCTTGGGCCAAGCATCGCGGATCTCGGGCGTGACGCCAGCGGCAATTTCGTTGCTGCTGGTGCACCTGAAGAAACGGCGCCTGACGGATCTGAGTGAGCCGGGCAGCTCGATTGCAGCCTAGCGGTTAATGACGCTCGCCGTTCGGACCTCCGCGGGCAACCCGAAAGCTGCGCTATCCGCTGCTGCGGCCACGCTGCGGATTCAGCTCGAACCTCAGCAGCTGCAGCGTTTGGTGGCTTATGTGGATCTGTTGCGGCGGTGGAACGCCGTACACAACCTGAGTTCCGCCAATGATGAGACGGCGCTCACGCAGCACGTGGTCGATTGCCTTGCGATCGTGCTTCCTCTGACCGAGCGTTTGGGAAGCGCGGGCGTGCAAGCGCTGGATGCCGGAACCGGCGGCGGGCTGCCCGCGGTGGTGCTGTCGGTCATGCTGTCTGGTTGGACGGTGACAGCCGTCGATGCGGTCGGGAAGAAAATTGCGTTCGTTCGACAAGTGGCCGGCGAGCTGGCCTTGGGGAATCTGCGTCCGATCCACGCGCGGCTCGAACAGGTGCGGCGCGACGGAACGGGGAGCAACGTGGTCGTGTCGCGCGCTTTCAGCTCTCTGCGGCAATTTGTCGAACAGACCCAACATCTGCTCGCTCCCGATGGCCGTTGGGTTGCGATGAAAGGCAAACTGCCGGATTCGGAGATCCAAGACTTGCCACCCAACTGCCAACTGTTTCACGTGGAACGCCTGATGGTGCCTGGCCTCGATGCGGCCCGCTGTCTCGCCTGGCTTCAGCCGCGCGCACCAACCAGCGGTGTGCAATGACCGTGGCGCACATTTTCTGCATCGCAAACCAGAAGGGCGGCGTGGGCAAGACCACAACCACCGTCAATCTGGCCGCTGGACTCGCCAAAGTGGGGCAGCGCGCTTTGTTGGTTGATCTAGACCCGCAGGGCAATGCCACGATGGGATCCGGAATCGATAAGCGAGCACTGACTTTATCGGTATACGACGTGCTGCTCGAAGCGGCGACGGTGACAGAGGCTCGACAACGTTCCGAAGTGGGTGGCTACGACGTACTGGGGGCCAATCGAGAGCTCGCCGGCGCCGAGGTGGAACTGGTTGGCTTGGAGCGCCGCGACCAACGGCTGCGCTCCGCGCTTGCAGCCGTGGCCGATGAGTACGACATCGTCGTGATCGACTGCCCCCCGAGCTTGAGTCTGCTCACGTTGAACGGCCTGTGCAGCGCGCATGGGGTGATCGTGCCGATGCAATGTGAGTACTTCGCGTTGGAGGGCCTGACCGACTTGGTAAACACCATCCGCCAAGTGCACGCCAACCTCAACCCGGACCTGCAGATCATCGGCCTCCTGCGGGTGATGTTCGACCCACGCATCACCCTGCAGCAGCAGGTCAGCGAGCAACTGAAGGGGCACTTCGGAGACAAGGTGTTCGACGCCGTTATCCCTCGAAATGTCCGCCTCGCGGAAGCACCCAGCTACGGCCAACCCGGCATCGTCTTTGATCCGTCGGCCAAGGGTGCGCAGGCCTACTTGGACTTCGCGCGCGAGATGGTCGAACGTGTGAAGCACATGGCGATCGCCTGATGCAGGGCGCGAGATTCTCGCCAGCCCTCTTGTCGCGGGTGGAAGACGCAGGCCTCAACGCCAGCGCACCTCCCCAGCAGCGATGGCTCGACGGTTGGCTGGTCCGATTCTGCGCAGGCAAGGCCAAGCGCGCGCGCTGCATCAATGCGGTGGCGACCGGCCAGCTGCCGGTACTGGACAAGCTGGCGCTGTGCCAGCAACTGTTCGACGAAATGCGGCTGCCCATGATCATGCGCGTGACCCCGATGTCGCAGCCACGCAACCTTGACGGGTTGCTCGAAGCGGCTGGACTGCGCGCGTTCGACGACACCCGCGTGATGGTCCATGCGGATCTGTCGACCCTGCAATCGGAGCCGCTCGAAGCCGACGTCTCGCTGCAGCGGGTCGGCCACGCGGCCTTCGCGCAAATCGTCGGCCAGTTGCGCGGCTCTCCGCTCGCGCAACAGCAATCGCACGCGCAGCGGCTGGAGTTGTCGCCTGTTCCATTCGAAGGGTGGGTCTTGCGTCCAGTGGGAGAGTCCACGGTTCTGGCCTGTGGGCAGACAGCGGTGGAGGCCGACATGGTCGGCCTTTACGACGTGTTCACCGCCGGTCAGGCACGAAACCAGGGCTGGGCGCGCAAGCTCTGCGCGGAGTTACTGCAACGAGCGGCCAAAAAGGGCGCACGAACGGGCTATTTGCAAGTAGATGCCGGCAACTTGCCTGCGCGCGCCGTCTATCAACGCCTCGGGTTCGGTGACGGCTATGCGTACCACTACCGCACCTCAGCCGAGCAGGTCGACTGAGCCCACGTCTTCGGGAATTCAGGCTATCAAGCCAAGGCCTTCATCCAGGCCGAGGTGCACGTTCATCGACTGCACGGCTGCACCGCTCGCGCCCTTGCCCAGGTTGTCAAGCCGAGACATCAAGATGGCTTGGTCGCCGCTGGCAAAGACGAAGAGTTCGCACCGGTTGGTTTCGTTGCAGGCTTGCACGTCAAAGTAGCCGTCGTCGAGCACCGACGCATCGCCAAACGGCATGACCTTGACAAAGCGCTCGCTAGCGTAGCGCTGCGCCAATGAATCATGCAGCTGACGGGGATCGATCGGTTTGCGCATGGCGCTCAAGTGCAAGGGCACACTTACTGCCAAGCCCTTGTAGAAG
>DATKJN010000811.1:0-5383 GCA_035543655.1 Burkholderiaceae bacterium
TACATCTATCCGCCCGAGCCGAGCATGCGCATCGTGGCCGACATCATCGAGTACACGGCGCGCAAGATGCCGAAGTTCAACTCGATCTCGATCTCGGGCTATCACATGCAGGAGGCCGGCGCGAATCAAGCGCTGGAACTCGCGTTCACGTTGGCCGACGGCATGGAGTACGTGAAGGCCGCGATCGCCCGTGGGCTCGATGTCGACGAGTTCGCCGGACGCCTGAGCTTCTTCTGGGCGATCGGGATGAATTTCTACCTCGAGATCGCCAAGATGCGCGCGGCGCGGCTGCTGTGGTGCCGCATCATGAAGGAGTTCGGTGCCCAGAACCCCAAGAGCCTGATGTTGCGCACGCACTGCCAGACCTCGGGTTGGAGCCTGACCGAGCAGGACCCGTACAACAACGTCGTGCGCACCACCGTCGAGGCGATGGCGGCGGTGTTCGGCGGCACGCAGAGCCTGCACACCAACAGCTTCGACGAGGCGATCGCGCTGCCCAGCGAGTTCAGCTCGCGCATCGCGCGCAACACCCAGGTGATCCTGCAGGAAGAGACGCACATCACGCAGGTGGTCGACCCGTGGGCGGGCTCGTACATGATGGAGTCGCTGACGCAGGCGATGGCCGACACCGCGTGGTCCATCATCGAAGAGGTGCAGGCGCAAGGCGGCATGACCAAAGCGGTGGGCTCCGGATGGGCCAAGCTCAAGATCGAAGCCAGCGCGGCCGAGAAGCAGGCGCGCATCGACTCTGGCCGCGACGTGATCGTGGGGGTCAACAAGTTCAAGCTCCACGAGCACGATGCGGTGGACATCCTCGAGGTCGACAACCACCGGGTGCGCGAACAGCAGGTCGCGCGGTTGAAGAGCATCCGGGCCACGCGTGACGCCGCGAAGGTGCGAACGGCGCTTGGTGCGCTCACCGAATGCGCGCGTTCGGGCCAAGGCAACCTGTTGGCGCTGAGCATCGAGGCGATTCGCGCGCGCGCCACGGTCGGCGAGGTGAGCGATGCACTTGAGCAAGTGTTCGGGCGCCACCGCGCCGACATTCAGAAGGTGACCGGCGTGTACGCAAAAGCCTATGACTCGGCCGAGGGGTGGGAGCAGCTCAAGGGCGAGATCGCCGCCTTCGCCAGGGAGCAGGGCCGGCGTCCGCGCGTGTTGATCTCCAAGCTCGGCCAGGACGGCCACGACCGCGGCTCCAAGGTGGTGGCCACCGCATTCGCCGATCTCGGCTTCGACGTGGACATCGGCCCGCTGTTCCAGACGCCCGAAGAGTGCGCGCGCCAGGCGATCGAAAACGACGTGCACGCGGTGGGTGTGAGCACGCTCGCCGCGGGCCACAAGACCCTGGTGCCCGCCATCATTGCGGAGCTGAAGAAGCAGGGCGCCGACGACATCATCGTGTTCGTCGGTGGCGTGATCCCGCAGCAGGACTACGACTTCCTCTACGCGGCCGGCGTCAAAGGCATCTATGGCCCCGGCACGCCGATTCCGGTGAGCGCCAAAGACGTGCTCGAGCAGATCCGCGCGTCGCTGAAAAGCTAGACCGTTCGGCGCACCATGCTCAGCCCGGAGGACCAGGTCCTGCTCGACGGTGTGCTGCACGCGAGGGGCGAGGCACAGCGGCGCGCGATCGCCAAGACGATCACCTTGCTGGAGAGCACGCGCATCGATCACCGCACAAGGGCCGAAGCGTTGCTCAATGCGTTGCTGCCGCACAGCGGCAAGTCATTTCGTCTCGGCATCTCGGGTGTGCCCGGCGTCGGCAAGAGCACCTTCATCGAAGCCTTGGGCTTGCACCTGATCCAGCAAAAGCATCGTGTGGCGGTGCTGGCTGTGGACCCGTCGTCGAGCGTGTCGGGCGGTTCGATCCTCGGCGACAAGACACGCATGGAGCGCCTGTCGGTCGAAGCCAACGCGTTCATCCGCCCCAGCCCGACCAGCGGCACGCTCGGCGGCGTGACCGCGTACACGCGCGAGGCGATGCTCGTGCTCGAAGCGGCCGGCCACGACGTGGTGATCGTCGAGACGGTCGGCGTCGGGCAGAGCGAGACGGCGGTGGCCGCCATGACCGACTGTTTTGCGTTGCTGCAGTTGCCCAACGCCGGCGACGACCTGCAGGCGATCAAGCGCGGCGTGATGGAGCTTGCCGACCTGGTGGCGATCAACAAGGCCGACCTCGACGAGGCGGCGGCCACGCGCGCACAGGCTCAGATCACGTCGTCGCTGCGCTTGATGCAGCAGCGCACGTTGACCCCCCAGCAGCAGGCGCTGCACTGGATGCCACGCGTGCTGAAGCTGAGCGCCGTGACCGGTGCCGGCGTGGCGGAGTTCTGGCAGGCTGCGCACGAACTGCGCGTGCTGCGACAGACCAGTGGCCGTCTCGCCGAACGGCGCCGCGAGCAGGACGAAGCCTGGATGTGGGAACGCATCGATGCGCTGCTGCACCAGCGCTTTCGCGACCATGCCGGCGTGGCCGCTGCACTGCCCGCGCTCACCATCGACGTGCGCGCCGGCCGGGTGGCCGCCTCGGTGGCGGCGCGCCGGCTGATCGATCTGCTGAACTGACCGTCCGAGAATCCCGAGGAGGCTGAGCGCATGCACGACATCATCGAACAACTCGAGAACAAGCGCGACGCCGCGCGCCTCGGCGGCGGCCGCAAGCGCATCGACGCGCAGCACGCCAAGGGCAAGCTCACGGCGCGCGAGCGCCTCGACCTGCTGCTCGACGAGGGCACGTTCGAGGAGTGGGACATGTTCGTCGAACATCGCTGCGCCGATTTCGGCATGGCCGACAACAAGGTGCCGGGCGACGGCGTGGTCACCGGCTACGGCATGATCAACGGCCGCCTGGTGTTCGTGTTCAGCCAGGATTTCACCGTGTTCGGCGGCGCGCTCAGCGAGGCGCACGCCGAGAAGATCTGCAAGGTGATGGATCAGGCGATGAAGGTCGGCGCGCCGGTGATCGGCCTCAACGATTCGGGCGGCGCACGCATCCAGGAAGGCGTGGCATCGCTCGGCGGCTATGCCGAGGTGTTCCAGCGCAACGTGATGGCTTCGGGCGTGATCCCGCAGATCAGCCTGATCATGGGGCCGTGCGCCGGCGGCGCGGTGTACTCGCCGGCAATGACCGACTTCATCTTCATGGTGCGCGACAGCTCCTACATGTTCGTCACCGGCCCCGAGGTGGTGAAGACGGTCACGCACGAAGAGGTCACCGCCGAGGAGCTCGGTGGCGCCGGCACGCACACCACACAAAGCGGCGTGGCCGACCTGGCGTTCGACAACGATGTCGAGGCGCTGCTGATGCTCAGGCGCTTCTTCAACTACCTGCCGCTGAACAACCGCGACGGCGTGCCGCTGCGTCCGAGCGGCGACCCGCCCGAGCGGCTCGACCACTCGCTGGACACGCTGGTGCCCGACAGCCCGAACAAGGCCTACGACATGATGGAGATGATCCTGAAGGTCGTGGACGACGGCGACTTCTTCGAACTGCAGGCGGACTATGCGAAAAACATCGTCGTCGGCTTCGGCCGCATGGCGGGCCAGAGCGTGGGCATCGTCGCCAACAACCCGCAGGTGCTGGCGGGCTGCCTCGACATCAAGAGCAGCACCAAGGCGGCGCGCTTCGTGCGCTTCTGCGATGCGTTCAACATCCCGGTGATCACCTTCGTCGATGTGCCCGGCTTCATGCCGGGCACGAGCCAGGAGTACGGCGGCATCATCAAGCACGGCGCCAAGCTGCTCTACGCGTATGCCGAGTGCACGGTGCCGAAGGTCACGGTGATCACGCGCAAGGCGTATGGTGGCGCCTACGACGTGATGAGCTCCAAGCACCTGCGCGGCGACGTGAACTTCGCGTGGCCCAATGCCGAGATCGCGGTGATGGGCGCCAAGGGCGCGGTCGAGATCATCTTCCGCGAGGACAAGGGCGACCCGGCCAAGCTCGCCGCGCGCGAGGCGGAGTACAAGGCGCGCTTCGCCAACCCGTTCGTTGCCGGCGCGCGCGGCTACATCGACGACGTGATCCAGCCGCATGAAACGCGGCGTCGCATCTGCCGCTCGCTGGCGATGCTCAAGGACAAGAAGCTGCAGAACCCGTGGCGCAAGCACGGCAACATCCCGTTGTGAGCGCCGCGATGTTCAAGAAGATCCTGATTGCCAATCGCGGCGAGATCGCCTGCCGGGTCATCAAGACCGCGAAGAAGATGGGCATCGCCACGGTCGCGGTGTACTCCGAGGCCGACCGCGACGCGATGCACGTGGATCTCGCCGATGAAGCGATCCTGATCGGCCCGGCGCCGTCGCGCGAGAGTTACCTGGTGGCCGACAAGATCATCGACGCCGCCAAGAAAACCGGCGCGCAGGCCATTCACCCAGGTTACGGCTTCCTCAGCGAGAACGAAGACTTCGCGCGCCGCGTCGAGGAGCAGGGGCTGGTGTTCATCGGCCCCAAGCACCACAGCATCGCGGCCATGGGCGACAAGATCGCATCGAAGAAGCTGGCGCAGCGGGCCAAGGTCAACACCATCCCAGGCTACAACGACGTGATCGAGTCGCCCGAAGCGGCGGTGAAGATCGCCAAGGACATCGGCTATCCGGTGATGATCAAGGCCAGCGCGGGCGGCGGCGGCAAGGGCCTGCGCGTGGCGCACAGCGACGCCGAGGCGTTCGACGGCTTCAGCTCCTGCCGCAACGAGGCGAAGGCGAGCTTCGGCGACGACCGCGTGTTCATCGAGAAGTTCGTCGAGAGCCCGCGCCACATCGAGATCCAGGTGATCGGTGACGCGCACGGCAACGTCATCTACCTCAACGAGCGCGAGTGCTCGATCCAGCGCCGCCACCAGAAGGTGATCGAGGAGGCGCCGTCGCCGTTCATCAGCGATGCCACGCGCAAGGCAATGGGCGAGCAGGCGGTCGCGCTGGCCAAGGCGGTGAACTACCAAAGCGCCGGCACGGTGGAGTTCGTGGTCGGCAAGGACCAGAGCTTTTACTTTCTCGAGATGAACACGCGGCTCCAGGTCGAGCACCCGGTCACCGAGTGCATCACCGGGCTCGACCTGGTCGAGCTGATGATCCGCGTCGCGGCGGGCGAGCAGCTGCCGCTGAAGCAGGCCGATGTGCAACGCAACGGCTGGGCCATCGAGTGCCGAATCAACGCCGAGGATCCGCAGCGAAACTTCCTGCCGTCGACCGGACGGCTGTCGCGCTACGTGCCGCCGCGCACCACGATGCAGGCCGCAGCGGACATGCCCGCGGAGGGCGGTGTGCGGGTGGACACCGGGGTCTACGAAGGCGGCGAGATCCCGCTGTACTACGACTCGATGATCGCCAAGCTGATCGTGCACGGCAGCGACCGCGCGCAGGCGATTCGCCTCATGCG
>DATKJN010000812.1:0-10316 GCA_035543655.1 Burkholderiaceae bacterium
GCCGCGCATTTCGGCGCGCTCAAGTTGTAACGCGCGTGACCGTTGCCGCTTCGGAATACTGCGTCTCACGTCGCGGATGCACCGCTTGAAAGTGCACCGTTGGGAATCCGCAAGGGGGAAATCTGATGTTTGCCGCAACCGTCACCAGGGCGTTTCGTCGCGCTGTTGGCACCGTTGTCTGCGCTGTTGCGTTCGTCGTGCCGCTCGGCGCTGCGGCCCAGGACAGCGTGGCCGTGGAGCGTCTGAAGATCGCGCCCGATCTGTTGACCACGGTGGGCTCCTCGGTGTTGCCCGATGTGCCCTGGGCGCGCCTGCTCAACGGCGAGTTGCTGGTGCGTGCACTGGTGGTGGCCGACAGCGACGATGCGTCGCTCGCCACACTGCGCCGCAAGGTCGTCGCGATGGGCGGCGCGGTCACCTACAACTACACGTCGATCCGCGCGCTGGCGGTGATGGTGCCGGCGTCGCGTCTGGTCGAGCTGGCCCAGCTGCGCGAAGTGGCGAGCATCTCGCCGAACCGCGCGGTCACGCGCACGGCCAGCGTGCTGCAGGCGACCACCGGTGCCAGCGAGGCCGAGGGCCCCGCTCGCAACGACCTCGACGGCAGCGGCGTCGGCATCGCGGTGCTCGACTCGGGCATCGCGTGGAACCACCAGAGCATGTCGAGGAGCTTCCTCGGGCTCAAGGGACTGAGCCGGGTCAAGCAGGCGGTGGACTTCGTCGCCCTCGGCAAAGGCCTGACCGATCTCGCCTGGGTGCGCGGCTCCGACCGCTCGGCGGAGAACCTGCTCACGCTGGACGGCACGCGCTTCACGCCCAGCCTGTCGCTGCTGCAGCAGCCGCGCCTGCTGATGCCCGACCCCTACGGCCACGGCTCGCACGTGGCCTCGATCGCCGCCGGCAGCGGCAGCTACCAGTGGCCCGACACCTCGGGGGTCGCGCCGAACGCCGACCTGTACGACATCCGCGTGCTCGACGCCAACGGCGTGGGCAACCTGGCCGACGTGATCGCCGGCATCGATTGGGTCATCCAGCACGCCAAGCTGCTCAACATCCGCGTGATGAACCTGAGCCTGGCGGCCAACTCCACCGAGTCGTTCCGCACCGATCCGCTGGCGCGTGCCGCGCGGGCCGCGGTGGCCAGCGGTGTCGTGGTGGTGGTGGCGGCCGGCAACTTCGGCAAGCTGGCCGATGGCCGCGAGGTGTATGGCGCGGTCGGCTCGCCCGGCCACGACCCATCGGTGATCACCGTCGGTGCCGCCAACCTGCATGGCACGGTGCAGCGCGAGGACGACACCGTCACCTCGTTCAGCTCGCGCGGCCCGACGCGCGGCCGCGGCACGCTCGACGGCAAGCCGTGGATCGACAACCTGCTCAAGCCCGACCTGGTGGCACCCGGCAACCGCATCGTCGGCGCGCTGTCGAGCGACCTGCTGGGCTGGCGCGGCAGTTGGAACCGCCTGGTCAGCAGCTATCCCCAGCTGGCACAGGTGCCGGGCGCTTCGCAGGCGCCGAACCAGACGCTGATGGAGTTGAGCGGCACGTCGGTGGCCGCGCCGGTGGTCTCCGGCACGGTGGCGCTGATGCTGCAAGCCAACCCCGGGCTGACGCCGCCGCTGGTGAAGGCCATCCTGCAATACAGCGCGCAGCCGCTGCCGCAGTCCAACCTGCTGCAGCAAGGCGCCGGCCTGCTCAACGTCGAAGGCGCGGTGCGCCTGGCCTCGGCGATCCGGCCGGACGTCGGCCCCGCACTGGCGGCCGGCACGTTGCGCGCCGGCGATCCGCTGCTGGCGCGCGGCAAGACGATGCCGGTGCCGCAATCCACGCTGAACGGCCGCCGCTTCAACTGGGGCAAGCTGGTGGTCGCCGGCGGCAGCCACGTGCTGTCGGGCGATGCGCTGTTCACCAAGTTCCAGCCGATCTACGACCCGACCCTGACCTGGACGCGCCAGCTCGTGCTGACGAGCACCGTGCGCTACTGGCCGCTCACCGGCAACAAGGTGCCGCGTTCGATCGACGAAGCGCGCCTCACCGGCAACCTGCGCCTGGTGACCGGCGGCGTGCTGTGGGTCAACACCGCGGTGCCGCGTTCGGCGCCGAGCAACGGCTTGTTCATCGCCACGCCGACGCTGTCGAACTACGCCACCAACGGCAGTGCGTTCGTGCTCAGCGAGGGCTTCGTGTTGAGCGAGGGCTTCGTGCTCAGCGAGGGGTTCGTGTTGAGCGAGGGTTTCGTGCTCAGCGAGGCCTTCGTGTTGAGCGAGGCGTTCGTGTTGAGCGAAGGGTTCGTGCTCAGCGAGGCCTTCGTGCTGAGCGAACACGCCACCGATCCGGCCTCGCAGGCCGACCCGCACGCAGCGGGCGACCGCTGATGCGCTGACCCATGGACGAACGCGCCGCACCGTCGATTCCGGCTTGGCCCGGGGCCCGGTCGTGGCAGCGCTTCGTCCAGGCCCACCTGCACGACTACAACGGGCCCGCCACGCGCTTTTGGCTGGCCATTCAGGGCGCCGGCGTCGTCGCGCTGCTGTGGTCATTCGCCGGCCTGGCGCGGCTGCCGCTCGACGACTGGTGGCAGGTGCTCGGCTGGACCACGCTGGCCGTGCTGGCGGCGGGCTTTCCGATCCAGATCCCGCGCAGCAAGCACTCGATCGCCACCGGCGACATCGTGATCTTCCTGCTGCTGGCGCTGCACGGCGCCGCGGCGGCCACCGTGGCGGCGGCGCTGGAGTCGTTCATCGCGTCACGCCGCACGACCGTGCGCGTCAGCAGCCACTTTGCCAGCACCGCGGCCGGCGCCACCGCGATGGCGCTCGCCGGTGCACTGTTCGAGTTCTCGCAAGCCTGGCTCACGGCGCGCGGCCTGCCGCACGCGGCGGCGCACATGGCGGCGCTTGGGCTTGCGGCACTGGTGCATTTCAGCGTCAGCACGGTGGCGCTGATGCAGGTGATCTACCTCAAGCGCGGCCAGCAACTGAGCCTCGCCGACTGGCTCGGCAACGCCAGCTGGGTCGGCACGCTGTACCTGATCTCCTCGGTGCTGGCCGGCGTGCTGTCGCTCAACGCCCAGCAGTTCGGCCGCTCGGCCGCCGCAGTCGGTGTGCTGGTGATCGGCGTGTCGCTGATGCTGCTGCGCGCGCACTTCCGCCAACAGATCGCCGAACACGAGGCCCAGGAGGCGCGTGTGACCGCCGCCGAACTCGAGGCGGCGCAGAACCAGAAACGCTTCCACGCCGCCTTCACGCACGCCTCGATCGGCATGGCCATCGTGTCGCTGGAGGGCAAGGTGCTGCAGGTCAACCAGGCGCTGTGCGCACTGGTGGGCCTGACCGAGAAGGAGTTGCTCGGCCACACCTTCCGCGGCCTGCTGCATCGAGGCGACGCGGCGCTGCTGCAGCGCCATGTCGATTCGCTGGTCGCGCGCCACGACGAGGCGTTCTCGATCGAGTTGCGCTGCCGCGGCGTGGCGCACGGCGAAACCTGGGTCTCGCTGCACTGCTCGCCGTACGACGACCAGGGCCATGCCGGCGCCGGCCTGATCTACCAGCTGTACGACATCAGCTCGCGACGCCGCGCCGAAGGCGAACTGCACCACATCGCTTACCACGACAACCTGACCGACCTGGCCAACCGCAACTGCTTCCAGGAGCGGCTGCGGGTGGCGGTGGAGCGCAGCCGCGTCGAGCGGCGCTATCGCTTTGCGGTGATGTACCTCGACCTCGACCGCTTCAAGATGGTCAACGACAGCCTGGGCCATCCCGCCGGCGACCAGCTGCTGAAGGAGGTGGCGCGGCGCCTGAGCCTCTGCGTGCGCCCGCGCGACCTGGTGGCACGGTTGGGTGGTGACGAGTTCGCGATGCTGCTCGAGCAGCCGAACACCGACGCCGACGTGATGGCGCTGGGCGATCGCGTGCTGAAGGCGCTGGAACTGCCGGCGATGATCAACGGCACCGAGCTGCGGCCGATGGCCAGCATCGGCATCACCTTCAGCGACCTCGGCTACCGCGAGCCCGACGAGCTGCTGCGCGACGCCGACCTGGCGATGTACAAGGCCAAGGCCGACGGCAAGGCGCGCATCGCGCTGTTCGACGCCAGCCTGCACGAACAGCTCGGCCACAAGCTGCAGCTGGAGGCCGATCTGCGACGCGCCATCGGCGAGGGCCAGCTGTCGCTCGCCTATCAGCCGTTGTACGACCTGAATCCGCACCGCCTCAACGGCTTCGAGGCGCTGATGCGCTGGACGCATCCGACGCGCGGCGTCGTCAGCCCCGACGTGTTCATCGCACTGGCCGAGGAATGCGGCGTCATCGAAGCGCTGACGCAATGGGCGCTCGACGAAGCGATCCACCAGCACGCAGCGTGGACGCGCGAGATGGCGCAGTGTGCCGGCCTGGTGATGCACGTGAACGTGTCGGGCCGCGACCTGTCGCGCCCGAACTTCGTGCCGCACATCCGCGCGGCGCTGCACAGCCACGGCTTGATGCCGCAGCAGTTGGTGCTCGAGGTGACCGAGAGCACCCTGATGGAACACCGCGACCTCGCGCTGCGCGCGCTGGCCGAGCTCACCGCGCAGGGCGTGAAGGTCGGCATCGACGACTTCGGCACCGGCTACTCGTCGCTCGCCTACCTGAGCACGCTGCCGTTCGATTGCCTGAAGATCGACCGTTCGTTCGTGATCGGCATGGACCAGAGCCCGAAGAACGTCGAGATCGTGCGCACCGTCATCTCGCTCGGCCGCACGCTCAACAAGCAGGTGGTGGCCGAGGGCATCGAGACGCGCCAGCAGCTCGAGCGGCTGCGCCAGCTCGGCGCGACCATCGGCCAGGGCTACCTGCTGTCGCGCCCGCTCGATGGGCTGAAGGCGCACGCGCTGTTGCAAGACCAGGCGGCCGTCGCGGCTTGAGGTGGCCGGACCCATCCGCTCTCGCGGCCTGCGTCGCGGTCAGCGCTCGCCGCGCCGGTACGGCTTCATCAGCGCCTGCGGGTAAGCGGCGCGCCGCGCCACCACCACCAGCGCGACGATCGCCATCACATAGGGCAGCATCAGGTAGAACTGGTACGGGATGTCGAGGCCGAACGCGCCGCCACCCGACTGCTGCAGGCGCAGCTGCAATGCGTCAAAGAACGCGAACAGCAATGCGCCCAGCAGCGCCTTGCCGGGCCGCCACGACGCGAACACCACCAACGCCACGCAGACCCAGCCGCGGCCGTTGACCATGTTGAAGTAGAACGCGTTGAACGCGGCCAGCGTCAGGTACGCGCCAGCCACACCCATCAGCGCCGAGCCGGCGACGATCGCACCGGTGCGCACGCGCGCGACGCTCAAGCCCTGGCCCTCGGCCGCCGACGGGTTCTCGCCCACCATGCGCACCGCCAGCCCGAGCGGCGTGCGCATCAGCAGCCAAGCCACCAGCGGTACCAGCAGCAGCGCCAGCAAGGTCAGCGGTGTCTGCTGGTTCAAGACCGGAATCGGCAGCCAACCCGTCATGTCGCTGAACGGCTGGACCGTCGGCGGGCTGTCGACCTTGGGGAAACTCACCCGGTAGGCGTAACTCGCCAGGCTGGTCGCCAGCAGCGTGATGCCCAGACCCGACACGTGCTGGCTCAGCGCCAGGCCGACCGTGAGCAGGGCGTGCAGCAGGCCGAAGGCCATGCCGGTGAGTGCGGCCACCGCCACGCCGAGCCACAAGCTGCCGCCGGCGTACACGGTGAGCCAGCCGGCGAAGGCGCCCGCAACCATGATGCCCTCGATGCCGAGGTTCAGCACGCCGGCGCGCTCGCACAACAGCACGCCCAGCGTGCCGAGAATCAGCGGCGTGGCGATGCGCAGCACGGCCACCCAGAACGGCGCGCCGAACAGCAGCTCGAGGGTTTCGGCGAACATGTCAGCGCCAGTGGATGCGCCAGCGGGTCGTCATCGTCGCCACGAGCACCGCGATCAGCGACACCGCGACGATCACGTCGGCGATGTAGGTCGGCACCGCCACCGCGCGGCTCATGCCGTCGGCGCCGACCAGCATGCCGGCGACGAAGACGGCGGCGAACACCACGCCGATCGGGTTCAGCGCGGCCAGCATGGCCACGACGATGCCGGTGTAGCCATAGCCCGGCGACATGTCGAGCGTCACGTAGCCGGCGCGCCCGGCGACCTCGACCGCGCCGGCCAGACCGGCCAGCGCGCCGGACAGCAAGGCCACCTGCCACACGACGCGGCGCACCGGCATGCCGGCGAAGGCCGCCGCGCGCGCGTTGGCGCCGACTGCGCGGATCTCGAAGCCGAGCGTGGTGTGGCGAAACAGCAGCGCGAGCGCGCCCGCCAGCAGCAACGCGATCAACAGCCCGGTGTGCACCCGGCTGCGCGGCGCCAGCGGCTGCAGTTGCAAGGCATCGGTGATCGCCACGCTTTGCGGCCAACCCATGGCCGATGGGTCCTTCATCGGCCCGTCGAGCATTGCGGAGACCAGCAGCAGCACGATGAAGTTGAGCAGCAGCGTCGTCACCACCTCGTCGACGCCAAGGCGTGACTTCAGCAGCGCCGGCACCAGCAGCAACAGTGCGCCGGCGATGCAGGCCGCCGCGACCATCGCGATGAACAACACGCCCGCCGGCGCCGCAAGACCGGTGCCGCCGTGCAGGCCGCCGATCGCCACCGCCGCGAGCGCGCCCGCGTACAGCTGGCCTTCGGCACCGATGTTGTACAGCCGCGCCCGAAACGCCACCGCCGCCGCGAGCCCGGTGAGGATCAGCGGCGTGGCACGCGTCAAGGTTTCGGTCCACGCGAAGCGAGAGCCGAATCCGCCTTCGAGCAGCAGCGCATAGGCCTTGCCCACCGGCGCGCCAGCCCACGCCACCAGCAGCGAGGTCACGAGCAGCGTGAAGGCCAACGCCGCAGCGGGCGCGGCCAGCCACATCCAGGCCGGCGTGTGGGTGCGCGCCTCAAGCCGCATGGCGCGCCTTGTCTGCACCGGCCGCCGCTCCGCCCATCGCCAGACCCAGCGTTGCGGCGTTCCATTCGTCGCGCGGCCGTGCGTCGGTGAGGTGGCCACGGGCCATGACTGCGATGCGATCGGCCAGCGCGAGGATCTCGTCGAGGTCTTCGCTGATCAGCAGCACGCCGGCACCGGCCGCGCAAGCGTCGAGCAGGCGTCGGTGCACTTGGGCCACGGCGCCGACATCCAAACCCCAGGTCGGCTGGTGCGCCACGATCAGCAGCGGCACGGTCTCGCGATAGTGCGGGCCGGTGAGCGCACGGCCGAGGATCAGCTTTTGCAGGTTGCCGCCCGATAGCGCGCGCGCCGGCGCGTCGAGGCCGAGCGCGCCCGCTCCGCGCACGTCGAAGCGCTCGACGATGTTGCGCGCATGGTCACGCACCTTGCCGGCGCGCATCACGCCCCAGCTGGCGAAGCGCCGGCTCGCATAACGCTCCAGCATCGCGTTCTCCCACAGCGTGAGGTCGCCGATGGCGCCGACGTTCTGACGGTCTTCGGGAATGCGCGCGACGCCGGCGCGCACGAACGCTCGCGGATCGGCCGCCAGCGCGCGGCCAGCCACCTCGAGCGTGCCGCTTTGCGGCGGCAGCAGCCCCGACAGCAGGTCGGCCAGGGTGCGTTGTCCGTTGCCTGCCACGCCGGCAATCGCCAGCACCTCGCCGCCTCGCAGCTCGAGGCTCAGCTGCGACAGCGGCGGCCGCTCGCCACTGCGCGCCACACTCACGCCGCGCAGCGCACACACGACACGGCTGGCGGCAGCAGGGGCGCGCTCGGCGCCCCGCTCGACCGAATCGACCTTGCGGCCGACCATGGCCTGCGCCAGCGCCGCCGGATCGACGGCGGGGTCGAACGACGCCACCAGCTGGCCAGCGCGCAGCACGGCGATGCGATCGGACACCGCGCGCACCTCATCGAGCTTGTGGCTGATGAAGAGAATCGCCATGCCCTGCGCCACCATCTTCTTCAGCGTGGCGAACAGGGCGCGCGACTCCTGCGGCGTGAGTACCGCGGTCGGCTCGTCGAGGATCAGCAAGCGCGCGCCGCGAGTGAGCGCCTTCAGGATCTCCACGCGCTGGCGCTCGCCGACCGACAGCTCAGCGATGCGCGCGTCCGGGTTCACCTGCAGGCCAAAGCGCTCCGCCGCGTCGAGCAGCCGGGCGCGCGCTTCGCGCCGGCGCGAGAACGGCTGCCACAGCGGCTCGGTGCCCAGCATCACGTTGTCGAGCACGCTCAGGTTGTCGGCCAGCGTGAAGTGCTGGTGCACCATGCCGATGCCGGCGGCGAGTGCGGCTTTCGGCTGGCCGGGCGGCAACGGACGGCCATCGACTTCGATCGAACCCGCGTCGGCGACGTAGTGCCCGAACAGGATCGACACCAGCGTGCTCTTGCCGGCACCGTTCTCGCCGAGCAGCGCCAGCACCTCGCCGGCACGCAACTCGAGCGACACCGCGTCGTTGGCCACCACCTCGCCGAAGCGCTTGGTGATGCCACGCAGGCGCAGCAGCGCCCCCGCCGGAGCGGGCGGCGCGGACGGTTGGGTGACTGCCGACGCGGCGGCGTTCAACTCGGCTCGGTGGGTCAGCGCGTCACTTGGCGCTTGCCTTCGGCTGTGCGTCGTCCACCTTGACCTTGAAGCTGCCGTCGAGGATGGCCTTCTCCTTGGCTTTCACCTTGGCCACCAGATCGGCCGGAATCTTCTTGTCGAAGGTGCCCAGCGGCGCGAGCTCGCTGCCCTTGACCTTCATGTGCGACAGGTGGCCATAGTCCTCGGCCTTGAAACTGCCGGCCTTGACCGCCTTGATCGCCGCGTCGATCGTCGGCTCCATGTTCCACAGCGCCGACGCGACCACGGTGTCGGGGTACTTGTCCTGCGTGTTGATCACGTTGCCGATGGCCAGCTTGCCGCGCTCCTTGGCGGCGTCGCTGACGCCGAAGCGTTCGGCGTACATCACGTCGGCGCCCTTGTCGATCATCGCGAACGCCGCTTCCTTGGCTTTGGGCGGATCGAACCAGCTGTTGATGAAGGTGACCATGAACTCGACCTTCGGATTGGTCTCGCGGGCACCGACCATGAAGGCGTTCATCAAGCGGTTCACCTCGGGGATCGGATAGCCGCCGACCATGCCGATCTTGTTGCTCTTGCTCATGCCGCCGGCGATCATGCCGGTGAGGTAAGCCGGCTCCTGGATGTAGTTGTCGAACACGCCGAAGTTCGGTGCCTGCGGCTTGCCCGAACTGCCCATCAGGAAGCTGACCTTCGGATAGTCCTTGGCCACCTTGCGCGCCGCCAGCTCGACCGCGAACGATTCGCCGACGACCAGCGTATTGCCCGCTTCGGCGTACTGGCGCATCACCCGCTCGTAGTCGGCGTTGGCCACGTTCTCGCTGAACACGTACTCGATCTCGCCACGCGCGACCGCGGCCTTCAGCGCCTTGTCGATGCGGCTCACCCACTGCTGCTCGACCGGCACCGTGTAGATCGCGGCCACCTTCAGCTTGGCTTGGGCAAAGGCGCTGCCGGTGAACGCCGCGAACGCGGCGGCGGCGCACACGAGCAGTGTCGAGCGGCGGGACGAAAGCATGGGGGTTCCTCCGGTGGGGCTGATGACAAGGGTGCCGAGCGGACGCAAGTCCCATGCCGGGACGCACCGCTCGCGCGCCATTTGGCGGGCAGCAGGCGCGCGCCGTCAACCGGGATGGTCCGCTAGGCACGCGCACGGATTTGCGCGCCGATCCGTGAAGCCGCGCGGCCGCGGCATCAGAACCCGCGCGGGGCGCGGGGGCGCCGCAACCAGTTGTCCGCTGACCAGCGGCTGCGCGCATCGATCGCATGCAGCGTGTAGGCGTGGCGCGACTGCGGCGACCGATTGGGCGCGCTGTAGTGCGGCAGCAGGCCATGAAAGCACACCAGCGTGCCGGCCGACACCTCGAGCGGCACCGCGTGGTCCATCGATGGCCACGGCGTGTCGTCGAGCGCGACGAAGCGCACCGCGTCGCCGTGGCGCACGAAGCGCTTGCGCAGCGGACCGCGGTGGCCGCCGGGCGCCACCCACAGGCAGCCGTTGTCGACCGTGGCGTCCTCGAGCGCGATCCAGAAGCCGGTCACCGTCATCGGCTCGCTGTGCAGGAAGGTGGCGTCCTGGTGCCAGTGCACTTCGCCGCCGATGCCCGGTTGCTTGAAGATGAACATCGACTGCCACAGCTGTGTGGCCTCCAGCCCGAGGTCGCCTGCCAACTCCGACCAGGCGGGACCGTGCGAGAAGGCGTCGAACACCGGATCGATGTCGTGCAGCGCGTGACCGATCTTGTTGATGGACAGCCGCTTCG
>DATKJN010000813.1:0-5604 GCA_035543655.1 Burkholderiaceae bacterium
GGCAGCGACACCGACTCGCCGCGCGAGCGCGCGCTGAGCGAGGCCGCTGCGTTCGCATTGCGCATCGACGTGGCCGAAGAGTTGGCCCGCCTGGGCTCGCACCTCGACGAGGTCGACCGCCTGCTGGCGGTCGGTGGCGAGATCGGCAAGCGGCTTGACTTCCTGATCCAGGAGCTGCACCGCGAAGCCAACACACTGGGCTCCAAGTCGGCGACTCTGGAGATGACCAACATCGCGGTCGACATGAAGGTGTTGATCGAACAGCTGCGCGAACAGGTGCAGAACATCGAATAGCACATCCGCGCATCGCGAACGTGCCCAAACGCACGGGCGTTGATATGCCGCACCATCGATCGTGAAGTTGCGGCGCGGCGCGCCACGCTGACCTAATATCGGCGCTGGTCCGTGCCGGCCATGTCAAGCGCCCAATTTCCCATCTCGTTGCATCGCGGCTTGCTGCTGCTCGCACTGACGTTGTCGGTGGCCTTGCTGGTGCGCCTGACTCCGCAGTTTGCCTCGCCGGTCGGCACCATGGCCGCGATTGCACCCGCCGCTGGTTTGGTGCTCGCCGCCTCCGCGGCGTGGGGCTGGATCGCTTGGCCCGCCCTGGTCCTCGGCGCATGGATCGGCAGCGGCTTTGGCACCAACGGCGACGCCGCGATCGCCATTGCCGCCACCGGCATTCATGCGGCCGTTGGTGTCTGGCTGTTGCACCGTCGCCACCGCGAACAGCGTCTGCTGCTCGAGAGCACGCGCGACTTCTTCACCGATCTGCTGCGGCCCGCCCTGCTCGCCGCGGTGGCCGGCGCCTTGCCATCGGCGGTCGCAAGTGCGTCGGCCGGAGCGGCCGCTGGCGGCGTGGTCCTGACCACGTTGCTGCAGGCCGGCGCTGCGGCCGGCGGCATGGTGCTGTTCACGCCGCTGGCATGGACGTTGTTCGGCGATCCGCGCGCGCACTGGCGCGCGCGCCGCGTGCCGGTGGGCATGCCGCTCGCGCTCGCGTTGTTGGCGCTGGTGGCAGCCCTGGTCACGCTCGCACGCTGGGACCTGCGGCATGCACAGGAGGCGTTCGACGAAGACGCGCGCGCGCACGTTGGCGTGGTCCGCGAACAGCTGAACCGTGTCTTGAATGGCGTCAATGCACTGCACGGTGCGCTGCTGCTGACACAAGCGCGCGTTGCCAGCGAGCAGTTCCACGTGCTCGCCTTGCCGTGGATGGGCACCGCGGGCGTGCTGGAGTTCGGCTGGCTCGAGCGCTTGGACCGCAACCCCATCCACGCGCGCCTGCACGACAGCGCGAACGGGGTGCCCGCAGAGCAGCTGCGAGGCGATGCCGATGCACTTGTGTGGCGCCACCGCGCGACGCAGCCGCGCGAGCCGCAGCACGCCGAGCCCGGCCTCAACCTGCTGTCGCAACCCGAACTGCGACCGACGCTGCTGCGCGCCCTGGGCGGCGGGCCGGAGCGCGCAACACCCGCGTATGCCAGCGACCCGGCAGGGCAAGAGCTGCGTCTGATGCTGGTGCGGCCATTGCGCCTGCTCGATGGCCGCATGGGCGGCATCGTCACGGCCACGGTCGACCTGCCGCGCCTGCTCGGCACCGGCGAGTCGCGCGCCTCAGGCCTGACGTTGTGCGTGCTCGACCTCGATGACGGCGCACGCTGGCGCCGGCTCGCCGGACCCGCAGGCTGCGACGCCGGCACGGCGCGCGACGCCACGCTGGCGTTGTCCGAGGGCGCCGAATTTGGCGGGCGCCGCTGGATGCTGCGTGTGCAGCGCCCTCTGGCCGATGCGGTGCGCGAAGGCGGTCATTGGAACGTCTGGCTGGTGGCCGGCCCGGCCTGGGTCGGCGCGACGCTGCTCGCGGCGCTGCTCCTGGTGATGACCGGTGTCGCGCAACGCGAGGCGCGCGAGCGGCGCCACGCCGAACGCGCGGCGGCGATCAACGAGCACGAACTGCGCAGCATCTTCGACACCGTCAGCGCGGGTCTCGTTCAGACCGCACCCGATGGCCGCATCCTCAATGCCAACCCGGCGTACTGCCGCCTCACCGGCTACACGCTGGATGAACTGCGCCAGATGAATGTGACGCAGCTGTTGGCGCATGCCGACGAACCCGATGCCGACAACGCCCCTGGTGACGCA
The DNA here is from genome assembly GCA_035543655.1 of Burkholderiaceae bacterium. GTDB lineage: Bacteria > Pseudomonadota > Gammaproteobacteria > Burkholderiales > Burkholderiaceae_C > JAEUPI01. Next base: position 2,146 of record DATKJN010000813.1, read on the forward strand.
GCCACCGGGCGGCAGATGGTCTACCGCCACCGCAGCGGCCGCAGCGTGCCGGTGAGCGTGAGCGTGCGCATGGTGCGTGACGTCGACGGCCGCGAGGTGCATGCGGTGGGCACGGTGCAGGATCTGAGCGAAACGCTGCGCCTGCGCGAGCTCGAGCGCGAACGCGAACGCGCCGAGGTCGCCAACCGCGCCAAGAGCGAGTTCGTGGCGCGCATGAGCCACGAACTGCGCACGCCGCTGAACGCGATCCTCGGCTTCGCGCAGCTGCTCGACAACCACGCCGGCACGCAACTGCAGCCCTCGTGGCGCGAATGGCTCACACGCATCCAGCAGGCCGGCTGGCACCTGCTGGCGATGATCAACGACGTGCTCGACCTGTCGCGCGTCGAGGCCGGCACGCTGGCGCTGCACGACCAGCGCATCGACGTGCGTGAGACGGTCGAGGCATCGATCGCGATGATCGAAGCGGCAGCGCAGCGGCGGCGCATCACGGTCGTGCGCGATCTGTCCGATGGCGCGCCCGAGGTGCGCGGCGATGCGGTGCGCGTGCGCCAGGTGCTGATCAACCTGCTGTCCAACGCCGTCAAGTACAACCGCGAAGACGGTCATGTGCTGGTGTGCAGTCGCGCGTTGCCCGGCTCGCGCGTCGAGATCGAAATTGCCGACACCGGGCTGGGCATGACGGCCGAACAGATCGATCGGTTGTTCCAGCCGTTCAACCGCCTGGGCCGCGAGCGGCTCGGCGTCGAGGGCACCGGCATCGGCCTGGTGATCGCGAAACGGCTGACTGAGTTGATGGGCGGCTCGCTGCAGGTGCACAGCCAACCGGGCAACGGCTCGGTGTTCACGCTCACGCTGCCGGCACCGCGCCGGCCCCAGCCGACGACGCCAGACACACCGCTTGGCGAAGCCGACGACGAGCTGTATTCGGCCCGTCGCGTGCTGTACATCGAAGACAACGAAACCAACGTCGAACTGATGCGCGGCATGCTGGCCAATCGGCCGCAGATCGAGCTGTCGGTGGCGGTCAATGGCCGTGACGGCCTGGCCGCTGTGCGGCAACGGCCACCGCATCTGATTCTGCTCGACGTGGGCTTGCCCGATATCGACGGCCTGCAGGTGCTGCAGCTGATCCGGGAAGACCCGCGACTGGCGCGCATACCGGTGATCGTGGTGTCGGCTGACACGTCGGCCCAGCGCATCGAGGCTGCGGTGGCTGGCGGCGCGTCGGACTTTCTGCCCAAGCCGCTCGACCTTCAAGCCCTGCTGCGCGCGGTGGACGTCCAGTTGGAGACGCGCCACACGGTGTTTTGAAGCAGTTCCGAGGGGCATGTCACGCGCACGCGACGCGGCCGCGGCCGATGCGGGCGACGCGGACCTACACTTGCCGCTGCATGAAGCGCGCGCCCGCGATGATCGAAACGCCCGGCAACCTGTTTGTCGTGGCCGCGCCGAGCGGTGCCGGCAAGTCGAGCCTGGTCAACGCGTTGCTCGAGCTCGATTCGCATCTCGCGCTGTCGGTGTCGCACACCACGCGGGCACCGCGCGGCCAGGAGCAAGATGGTCGCGAGTACTGGTTCATCGACGAAGCGCGTTTTCGCGCCATGGTCGAACAGGGCGACTTCTTCGAGTGGGCCGAGGTGCACGGGCATTTGTACGGCACTTCGCGCAAGGCCATCGAGTCCCGCCTGGCCGCCGGCGAAGATGTGGTGCTCGAGATCGATTGGCAAGGCGCATTGCAGATCAAGCAGCTGTTCGCGCACGCGGTGCTGATCTTCATCCTGCCGCCGAGCTGGGACGAGCTGCGCCAGCGCCTGCTGCGCCGCGGCGAGGACGCGCCCGCGGTCATCGAAACCCGCATGGCCAACGCCCGCATCGAGGTGGCCCATGCCCGCGACTTCGACTTCGTTATAATCAACGCCCTGTTCGAAACCGCGCTGTTCGACCTCAAGACGGTCGTGCATTCCCAGCGCTTGAAGTTCGCCGCGCAGCGGCGCAACAAGTCCCAGGTGTTCAAAGCCCTCGATCTGCTCTGAATGGGCAGTCGGCCTTCGCGAAGGAAATCCATTTCATGGCCCGCATCACCGTCGAAGACTGCCTGCAAAAAGTACCCAACCGGTTCCAGCTCGTGCTGGCGGCCACCTATCGCGCGCGCATGCTGAGCCAAGGCCACGCGCCGAAGATCGAAAGCAAGAACAAGCCCGGCGTGACCGCGCTGCGCGAAATCGCCGCCGGCGAGGTCGGTGTCGAGATGCTGCGCCGCGTGCCGATCTGAGGCCATGGCGGCGGCATCTGCCGCCGCGGCCACAGCCCCATAGGCGCCGCAAGGCGCCTTGTTCACAAGAAGGGCACCGCAAGGCGCCCTTTGTCGTTGGTGGACTGAAAGCACGAGCCCCCGCACGGCTGCGGATCGTTGATCCGCGCTAAAGTGGGCTTCATGGGCATTCGTTCGTTCGCCGCCGAACTGCTGCCGTCTGCGCTGCAGGGGTTTCAGCGCGTCACCGCGGCAGCGCCCGCGCCGAAGCCCCAGGCGGCATCTTTCGCCGCGTTGCACGACAAGTTGTCATACCTCGGCAAGCCCGAGCTGAAGCTGATCCGCGAGGCCTACAAGTTCGCCGACGAGGCGCATCTCGGCCAGTTCCGCGCCAGCGGCGAGCCTTACATCACGCACCCGATCGCGGTGGCCGGACTGGTGGCCGATTGGCGCCTCGATGCGCAGGCGGTGATGGCCGCGCTGATGCACGACGCGATGGAGGACTGCGGCATCACCAAGCCCGAGCTGATCGAGCGCTTCGGTGCACCGACAGCCGACCTGGTCGATGGCCTGACCAAGCTGGACAAGCTGCAGTTCTCCACACGCGAAGAAGGCCAGGCGGAGTCGTTTCGCAAGATGCTGCTGGCGATGGCGCGCGACGTGCGCGTCATCCTGATCAAGCTCGCCGACCGTCTGCACAACATGCGCACGGTGCAGGCCATCGCACCCGACCGGCGCCAGCGCATGGCGCGTGAAACGCTGGAGATCTACGCACCGATCGCCCACCGCCTCGGCCTGAACCAGACATTCCGCGAGTTGCAGGAGTTGTCCTTCGGCTGTCTGCATCCGTGGCGCCACGTCGCGTTGGGCAAAGCCCTGCAACGCGCACGCGGCCACCGGCGCGACATCGTCGAGCGCGTGGAGCAAGAGGTGATGCGCGCGTTTGCGGCCGCCAAGATCAAGGTGCAGGTCGGTGGGCGCGAGAAGACGGTGTATTCGATCTACCGCAAGATGCGCGAGAAGCACACCAGCTTCGCGCAGGTGAGCGACCTCTTTGGTTTTCGCATCGTCGTCGGCTCGCTCAACGAGTGTTACCTCGCGCTCGGCGTGCTGCACCAGCTGTACAAGCCGGTGCCCGGCCGCTTCAAGGACTACATCGCGATTCCCAAGCTCAACGGCTACCAGTCGCTGCACACCACGCTGGT
>DATKJN010000814.1:0-3522 GCA_035543655.1 Burkholderiaceae bacterium
GCAAGCCTGAGCCGCGGCTGCAGCGCAAGCTGCTGGCCTGGCTGCTCGGACCGCTGGCGCTGCTGCTGGTGCTCGACACCGGCGTCGCCTACTGGAACTCGGTGCGTTTCTCCGACCTGGCCTACGACCGCGCGTTGTACGAACTCGGGCGCGAGATCGCGCTGCACGTGAAGGCCGAAGCCGAAGGCCCGCGGCTGGACCTGTCGGACGCGGCGGGCAATGTGCTGCTGCAGGATCCGGAGGACCTGATCTTCTATCGCGTGTTCGGCGCCGACGGCCGCACGCTCGGCGGCAATGCGACGATGGCATCGATCACCGTCAACGGCAACGGCGCGCCGCGCTTCTTCGGCACCGAGGTCGATGGCAAGCCGGTGCGCATGATGGTCGCGCGCATGTCGGCCGGCAGCGTGAACGGCACCTCCACCGTGACGGTGCAGGTGGCCGAGACGCTGCACAAGCGCACGCGCTTTGCGTTTGAGATGGTGGCCAACGTCGTGCTGCCGCAGCTGCTGCTGATCGTGATGGCGACCCTCGTCGTCTGGTTCGGCGTGTCGCGCGGGCTCGGGCCGCTGAAGCGCCTGCGCCGCGCCGTGTCGGACCGCTCGCATCTCGACTTGAGCCCGATCGACACGCACGACGTGCCGGGCGAGGTGCGGCCGCTGGTCGACGAGGTCAACGACCTGATGTCTCGGCTGGGGCGCACGTTCGACTTTCAGAACCGTTTCGTCGCCGATGCGGCGCACCAGCTGAAGACGCCGGTCAGCGGCCTGAAGGCGCAGATCGAGTTGGCGCTGCGCGAGAGCGACCCCGAGCGCGTGCGCCACTCGCTGGCCCAGCTGTATGTCAGCGCCGACCGGCTGTCGCGCCTGGTGCGGCAACTGCTTTCGCTGGCGCGCAACGAGCCCGGCGCACTAACCTCGATGCAGCTGCAGGCGCTGGACCTCAACGCCTTCGCGCTCGACGTCAGCATGGAGTGGGTGCCGCAGGCACTCAAGCGCGACATCGATCTCGGCTTCGAAGGGGGCGACGAGACGCTGATGATCGATGCCGACCGCGACCGGCTGCGCGAGCTGATCAACAACCTGATCGACAACGCCATCCGCTACAGCCAGCCGGGCGGACGCGTGACCGTGCGCGCGCATGCGCAGGGCCCCGATCAGTGCCGGCTGGCGATCAGCGACGACGGCCCCAGCATCCCGGTGGCCGACCGTGCGCGCATCTTCGAGCGCTTCCACCGCCTGCTCGGCACGCGTGAGGACGGCAGCGGTCTCGGGCTGGCGATCGTCAGCGAGATCGCGGCGCTGCACGGTGCCCGCATCACGCTGGAGGAAGACGTCGATGGCGTGGGCAACACCTTCAGCGTGTTCTTCCCGCTGCGCAGCGCGCAAGCCGGCGTTGTCAGCGGACTGACAGCTTCGCGACAGGCGCCTGACAGCGCACCGGCAGAAGGCTGACAGCGCACGCCCGTAGCCTCGTGGCATGCGTCGGGACCACCGGGTCTCGCGCCATTCCACGAGGAGACCTCATGTCGTTTTCGAGTCCGGAGTTCTGGATCGCGCTGTCGCAGATCATGCTGATCAACATCGTGCTCAGCGGCGACAACGCCGTCGTGATCGCGATGGCGTCACGCTCGCTGTCGCCAAAGCACCAGAAAAAGGCCATCCTGTTCGGCAGCGTCGGCGCGATCGTGTTGCGCATCGTGCTGACCTTCTTTGCCGTCTACCTGCTGTCGATGCCGTACCTCAAGCTGGTCGGCGCGGCGCTGCTGCTGTGGATCGGCGTGGGCCTGCTCAAGGGCGACGATGGCGAAGAGAACCTGGAGGGCAGCTCCAATCTGATCACGGCGATCAAGACCATCATCGTCGCCGACATCGTGATGAGCCTGGACAACGTGGTCGGCGTCGCCGCCGCCGCCAAGGGCGATGTGTTGCTGCTGGTCATCGGCCTGGCCGTCAGCATCCCGCTGATCATCTTCGGCAGCGCGATCATCCTCAAGCTGATGACACGCTTCCCGATCATCATCACGCTCGGCGCCGGACTGCTGGGCTGGGTGGCCGGCGACATGGCGTTGACCGATCCGGTCGTCACCGACTTCGTCGCCCAGCGCCATTCGCTGCACAACGTGGTGCCGGCGCTCGGCGCGATCGGCGTGGTCATCGTCGGCAAGTGGCTGACGAGCCGGCAGCAGCCCCAGACCGCCAACCAAGCTGCGGCCTGACGGCCGTCGACGGAGGAGCGCAATGAAGCGAATCCTGGTGCCGATCGATTCCACGCAACCGGCGCGCATGCGCGCGGCCATCGAGCAGGTGGTGCGCATGGTGCGCGAAGAGCCGGTCAGCGTGCAGCTGCTGTGCGTGCAGCCCAAGGTCTCCAATCACGTGGCGATGTTCTTCGAGCCGCGCGAGCTGCACCAACTGCAGATCGATGCGGGCACCGAGGAACTGCTGCCCGCGCAGCGCCTGCTCGATGCCGCCGGCGTGCCGTACAGCAGCACGGTGAAAGTCGGCCGCACCGCCGACACCATCGTCGCCACCGCGCGTGACCTCGGCTGCGACCACATCGTGTTCGGCGACGACGCACCCGGCCTGGCCGGTCGGCTGTTCGGCTCGTTGGCGCAGCAGGTGCGCTCTGCGCTCGGTGCGCGCGGCGACCTGCAGGTGATCGGCTCCTGAGCGCAGGCGCGACGCGGCGCGCGGTGCTGTCGCGACAGCACCGCGTCAGCGTGCGCAGCGGGGGTCTGGCTTTCTGAAGCTCAACGGCGCCGCGATCGCGTTGGCATTGACGTCGTTGTTCGACGTCGAATCGTGCCTGGCCGAATCCACCACGCTGCCGCGGCGACAGGTCGAGGTGTGCGCGCGCATCCTGCTCGGGTTCTCGCGCGAGCACATCTCCAACGACCTGGGCATCGGCATGGAGACGGTGCACACGCATCGCAAGCGCGCCTACCACCGCCTGCGGGTGACCAGCGAACAGGAGCTGGCGGCCTGGTACGCCAAACTTTCCGGGGACTCGAAAAGCGAGGAATGCGCACTCGTGTGACGCCGGGGTGGTGGCTAGAGTGCGTTCCGATGCCATCGCTCTTCTGCGCCCACTGCACCCGGTCGATCTTCCTGCGTCCGCAGCAACTGCCGCCGGTCTCTGGTCTGTGCGTGCCCTGCGGCCAGCGGCACGCCGCGCGGCGCAACACCGAGCAGGCCTGGCTCAGCTTCCGCGACCGGCTGCTCGGCCCGGTGGAAGCCCCCGTGGTGGCGCCGCTGCGGCCCACCGTCGATCTGCGGCACCTCTAAGTCGTGACGGTTTGCACGGCCGGCGCGCGCCGGGCCAGTGCCGCCGACTCCTCGACGCGGATGCCTTCGACCAGCGGATCGGCATGGCGGTGCACCAGCAGCCACCGTCCGTTCTGCCGGCGAAACACCAGCGTGACGCGCAAGGCCCATGGCTGCGCCGGGATGTCGCCGACCGCGACGTGGGTGCGTTCGATGACGGCCAGCACCACCAGATCGGCAGCGCGATAGGCCTGGA
>DATKJN010000815.1:0-2591 GCA_035543655.1 Burkholderiaceae bacterium
CCATCGTCGTCGCGGAAGTAGATCTCTGAATAGCACTCGTCGCTGGCGATCACGAAGCCGTGGCGGTCCGACAACTCGAACAACGTGCGCCATTCGCCGAGCGGCATCACGGCGCCAGTGGGGTTGCCGGGCGAACACACGTAGACCAGCTGCGTGCGCGACCAGGTGTCGCCGTCGATCTGCGACCAATCGGCGGCGAAGTTGCGCTTTGGATCGCTGTTGGCAAACGCGGTGCGAGCGCCGGCCAGCAGCGCCGCGCCCTCGTAGATCTGATAGAACGGATAGGGGCAGACCACGGTCGCGCCGTCGCGCGAGCCGTCGATCACGACTTGCGCCAGCGCGAACAGGGCCTCGCGCGAGCCGTTCACCGGCAGCACCTGCGTCGCCGGGTCGGCACGCACGCCATAGCGCTTGCCCAGCCACGCGGCGCAGGCCTCACGCAGCCGCGGCTCGCCGACGGTCGGCGGGTAGACCGACAGGCCCTTGAGCGAGCTGGTCAGCGCCTCTTCGATCAGCTTGGGCGTCGGGTGCCTCGGCTCACCGATGCCGAGGCTGATCGGTCGCATCTCGCCGCGGTGCTGAACCCCCTGCGTGAGCTCGCGCCAGCGTTCGAAAGGGTAGGGATGCAGGCGCGACAGCAGCGGGTTCATGCGCCGCGATTATCGCGGAGCCTGCGAGCTGCTTTCAGCGCTGCAGCACCGCGAGCCAGTCGCGCTGCTGCGCAGTCAATGTGGTTTCCGGCGTCATCAGCGCGCTTCGCAGCGCGCTGCGGATCTCGGGCTCTTCGGGCGCGAGCGGCGTCGCCAGCAGCGCATCGAGCAGCTGGCGGGCCTTGACCAGGCTCGCGCCATAGCGCTCGAGCAGCGCACTCACGCTCACGTGCTGGGTGGGGTCGTCCATCCAGCAGTCGTAGTCCGTGACGATGCCCACGGTGGCATAGCAGATCTGCGCTTCGCGCGCCAGGAAGGCTTCGGGCACGTTGGTCATGCCCACCAAGTGGCAGCCGGCGCCACGCATGAAGTGGCTCTCGGCGCGCGTGCCCAGCCGCGGCCCTTCGACGCAGGCATACGTGAGGCCGGTGTGCAGCGTGACGTCGAGCCTCTTGGCCGCGCCAGCCGCCCACGCCACCAGGTTTTCGCTGACCGGCATCGCGGTGGAGATGTGCGCCGCCACGCCGCCACCGAAGAAGCTGCGCTCGCGAGCGCCGCGCGTCCAGTCGAAATACTGCGACGGCATCGCCAGATCGCCGGGCGCCACCGCTTCGACCAGACTGCCGACGGCCGAAAATCCGAGGATCTGCGTCGCACCGGCTCGTTTGAGCGCGAACACGTTGGCACGGTAATTCACCTCGTGTGGCAGCAGCCGATGGCCGGCCCCGTGGCGCGCCAGGAAAAGGATCTCGCGGTCGTGCAGCCGGCCTTGCCGCACCGGACCCGACGCGCGTCCGAACGGCGTGTCGGCGGCATGCTCCTGGGTGATCTGCATGCCGGCCAGGTCGTACAGGCCGGTGCCTCCGATGATCGCGAGCATGGTCAAGCTTTCGTGGCGGTGGGCATCAGGTGGGGCGGCAGATGGATGAGATCGGCAGGATGGTCCACGTCGTGCAGCACCGGCAGTTCGGCGTGGCGCAGTCGCAGCTGCGCAAGGCGCTGACGCGTCTGCGACATGACCGAATCATGACTCCAGCGCATCTGCAGGAACAGCTCGGGTGCAGGACGTTTCAAGCCCACCAGGGTGTAGCCGCCATCGGCGGCCGGACCGAATACTGCGTCCACGCCGTCCAGCGCGCCGGCCGCCGCACGCAAATAGGCGGCATCGAGTTGCGGTGCATCGGTGCCGATGAGCAGCGCGCGGCCATGGCTCGCCAGCACGTGCCGGAAGGCGCGCGCCATGCGTTCGCCGAGGTCACCGTCACCCTGGTGCGTGATCAGGATGGCGTGCCGTTGTTGCGCGGCTGCGAATGCCGGATGGTTCGAATCGGGTGTGACGCACAACTGCACTGGGCCGACATCGGCCGCCACCGCCGCGTCGACCGTCGCGTGCATCATCCGTTCGGCGAGGAGCGCCGCACCCGCGTCGCCGAGGGCGACCGCCAGCCGTGTCTTCGCATGGCCGGGCAACGGCGCCTTGGCGAACACGATGACGGCGCAGGTGTTCACCGGTACATCCGCGCCAGACGTTCGGCGGGCATGCCGATCCAATAGAGGCCACGCAACCACCACATCAACACCATCGTGCGCCACACGCCGCGGCGTTCCCAACGGCGGCCGGACGTGACGACGCGTTGGCGCAGGCAGGCAGGCTGGGCCAGCTTGCGCAGGCGCTTGCTGATTTCGATGTCCTCCATCAGCGGCTGATCGGGGAAGCCGCCGATGCGCTCGATAGCCTCGCGGCGAACGAACATGGCCTGGTCGCCGGTGGCGATGCCGGTGGCGCGCGAGCGAATGTTCATGGCCTCGGCGATCACCTTGAGCAAGCGCGCCTTGCCTTCGATCTGCACGTCGAAACGCCCCCACTGCACTTGCGCGTCGGCCAACGCCGAGTCGATCGCCTGCATTGCATCGGCAGGCAGCAGGGTATCGGCATGCAGA
>DATKJN010000816.1:0-6608 GCA_035543655.1 Burkholderiaceae bacterium
TGCAGCCCGTCGGCCAGCGCGAGCTCGAGCGCTTGCTGCACCTGTGCGCAGCCGGCCTCGTAGTCCAGAAACATCAGGGCCGTGCCGCGCGCGCTGAGCGCGGCAGCCATCACATCGCGCAGGCCGAACTGCTCGGCCAGCGCGATCGCCTTGTCGCCCCATGAGATGGCGGCCTCGTAGTCGCGATTGAGCATGCGCAGTTGCGCCTCGACGCGGTAGGCACCGGCCAGCGCCCGGCTCGGCGGCAGCGGCTCGAGCAATGCGATGGCGCGGTGGCTGGCGGCGTCGGCGTCGTCGTTGCGCAGCGCGAGCACGAACACCAGCGCGAGCTGGCTCAGGTTGTCTGCCTGCTCCATGGTGCGGCCGGCGCGTGCGTGCAGCGCGTCGAGTTCCTGCCGCGCCGCGATGGCATCGTCGAGCTGATCGATCGATTGGCACTCGCGCGCGCAGGCATCGAGCCAGGCGGCCCGATCGGCATCGTCGACCGCCTGACCGTGCGCATGCTGCAGCGTGGTGCGCCAATGCGCCGCCGCCTCGCGGTGGGCGCCGCGCGCCAGCGCCTGCTGCGCGGCCAGCGGCGCGGTGCGCAGCACCGCGGCCGCATCGCCGGCGCGCGTGGCATGGTGCACCCGGCGGGCCATCGACACCGGCTGCGCGGGTTCGTGCTCCAGCGCATGCAACACCGCCGCATGCAGCGATTGGGCCACCGGCTCGCTCAGCGACGATTCCACCGCCACGCGGGCCAGTTCATGCCGAAAGCCCAGTGACGCGCCGAGCGGCATCAGCAAGCCCGAGTTCAGGCACTGCTCCAAGGCATCGACAGGGCTGCCGAGCAAGCGCTCGATCAGCCAGCGTTCGATGCGCGCCGGCACCACCGATGCCAGCCGCACGATCGCCTGTGCGCCGGGGGCCAGACGCGCATAACGTGCGAGCACGAGGTCCTGCACGCTGCGCGGCACCGTGTCGACCCCACCGCGCAGCAGTTCGGTGACGAAGAACGGGTTGCCCTGCGTCACCGCATGGATGCCCGACGGCGAGCGCAGCGCCTGCCGCGCCAGCCAATCGACCGCGGTGGGCGTCAGGCGCTGCACGTCGATGCGCGTGATCAGGCTGGCCGGCAGTTCGCCGAGCAGGCGGCGCAGCGGATGTGCCGCGTTGATCTCGTCATCGCGGTACGAGACCACCAGCAGCACGGGCGCGCGGTCGATGCGGCGGCCCAGGAATTTGATCAGGTCGAGCGTGGCGTCGTCGGCCCAATGCACGTCTTCGATCACCAGCAGCACCGGCTTGCGGCTGCGCTGCAGCTCGGTCAACACGGCATCGAACAACGCGCCGCGCTGGGCCTCGGGGCCGAGCAGCGCGCGAAACGCCACGTCGGCCGAGCGCGCGATGTCGAGCAGCGGCGCCAACGGCTGCGGGGTCTGCAGCGCGTCGCACGCGCCCCACCACAGCAGCGCCTCGCCGCGGCGCTCGGCCAATGCCTTCAGCAGGCTGGTCTTGCCGATGCCGGCTTCGCCGGCCACGAACACGGTGTGGCCGCTGCCGCGCACGATCGAAGCGAGCAACTCCTCGAGTTGCCCCAATAGGGTGTCGCGCTCCACCAGGTCCATGGGGCAGTGTCGTTCCGGCGTCGTCCAAGTACCACGTCGAACCCAGTGTAGGCCGGACACGACGCGGGCACGCGGCTTGCCAGCCGGCATCGGGTGCGACCCGACGCAGACATGCCGTGCCGTTCGCGTGAAGGTTTCGGCCGCCGGCGCCGGCGTTTGTAGCTGGCGCGGAGGCCCGCATCCGCCATTGTTGAGGAAAAAAATGACGAACCAGAACACGGATCGTTCGTCCACCGGCGTGCCGGGGCTCGACGAGATCCTCTGTGGGGGCTACATCCCGGCTCGCATCTATCTAGTCGAGGGGCATCCGGGCGCCGGCAAGACCACGATGGCGCTGCAGTACCTGCTGGAGGGCCTGCGCCAGGGCGAACGCTGCCTGTATGTGACGCTGTCGGAAACACGTGACGAACTGGCAGCCGGTGCCGCGTCGCACGGCTGGTCGCTGGATGGCATCGAGGTCACCGAACTGATTGCCGACGAGCGCCAGTTGCTCGGCGACGACCAGATCACGATGTACCACCCGGCCGAGGTGGAGCTGACCGAGACGATGCGCAAGGTGGCCGAGACGCTGGAACGCGTGAAGCCTCAGCGCATGGTGTTCGACTCGCTGTCGGAGTTGCGCCTGCTGGCGCAGAACTCGCTGCGCTACCGGCGCCAGATCATGGTGCTGAAGCAGCACCTGCACGAGTCCAATTGCACCGTGCTGCTGCTCGACGACCGCACCGCCTCCGGGCCGGACCTGCAACTGCAGAGCATCACGCACGGCGTGCTGTCGTTGCTGCACCGCGCACCGACCTACGGGCGCGCGCTGCGCCAGCTCGAGGTGGTGAAGTTCCGCGGCAGCGACTTCATCAGCGGGTTGCAGGACTTCTCCATCCGGCGCGGCGGGCTCGAGGTGTTTCCGCGCCTCGCCGCTGCCGAGCATGCGACGGAATTTCCGCGCGAATACGTGAGCAGTGGCGTCGGCGAGCTCGACGCGTTGCTCGGCGGCGGCATCGACCGCGGCACCACCACGCTGCTGATCGGGCCGCCGGGCACCGGCAAGTCGACGATCGCCTTGCAGTACGCCGCCGCTGCCGCGAAGCGCGGTGACCATGCCGTGATCTTTTCTTTTGAGGAGTCATCGGCCATCCTGATGGAGCGCGCCAACGGCCTCGGCATGCCGTTTCGCCGGGGCAGCGCGCCGGGCGAGATTGCCATCCGCCGCATCGACCCGGCCGAGGTGTCTCCGGGCGAGTTCGCGCATCTGGCGCGGCTGGCGGTGGAGCGCGACAACGCCCGCGTGCTCGTCATCGACAGTCTGAACGGCTACTTGAACGCGATGCCGGAAGATCGATTCCTGGCGGCGCAGCTGCACGAGCTGCTGGCCTACCTGAACAACCGCGGCGTCGTCACCTTCATGGTCACCGCGCAAAGCGGCGCGATCGGCGGTCTGATGCGCGCGCCGATCGATGCCAGCTACCTGGCCGACACGGTGATCATGCTGCGCATGTTCGAGCACGCCGGCCGCGTGAAGAAGGCGGTGTCGGTGATGAAGAAGCGCAGCGGCCGCCACGAGGAGACGATCCGCCAGGTGTGGTTCGACGCCGCCGGCGTGCACGTGGGCGAACCCTTGATGCACCTGCGCGGCGTGCTCACCGGCGTGCCGGTCGAGATCACCGCGTCGGCGCGCGCCGATGAGCTCGAGGTGGCCAAGGGCGATGTCCGCTGAACCGCCGATGTCCGATGAGCGGGTGCTGATCTCCGCGCCGACCCGCCGCGACGGCGAAGTGACGCGTGATCTGCTGCGACGCGCGAGCGTCACGAGCGTGGTGTGCCTGGGCGCGCGCGAGCTGGCCGAGCAGCTCGATACCGGCGTCGGCGCGGTGCTGATGACCGACCACACGCTGGTCGATCCGCACATCGCCGCGCTGCTGGTCGCGCTCAGCCAGCAGCCCGAATGGTCCGACGTGCCGGTGCTGGTGATGACCGCCGAACGAGACCCGTCGCCACCGGCGGCTCGTGTGTTGGGTGCGATGACCAACGTGACGGTGCTCGATCGCCCCACATCGACACGCGCGATGGTGAGTGCGGTGCAGGCATCGCTGCGCGCGCGGCGCCGGCAGTTCCAGGTCCGCGACCAGATCATCGAACGGCTGAAGGCCGAACTGGCGCTGCGCGACGCCGATCGGCGCAAGGACGAGTTTCTCGCCACGCTGGCGCACGAGCTGCGCAACCCGCTGGCACCGATCCGCACCGGGCTGCAGGTGCTCGACCAGGTGGCGGCCGATGCGCCGCAGGGGGCCCGCGTGCGCGCAATGATGGAGCGCCAGATCAAGCAACTGGTCAAGCTGATCGACGACCTGCTCGACGTGTCGCGCATCGCCACCGGCAAGGTCAGGCTGCAGCGCGAGCGGCTCGACCTGCGCAAGGTGATCGAGGCGGCGCTCGAAGGCACACAACCGTTCCTCGATGCGGCGCAACTGAAGGTCGACGTGCGCACCGGCAACAATCCGGTGTGGGTGGTGGGTGATGCCTCCCGGCTGGCGCAGGTTGTGAGCAACCTGCTGCACAACGCGGCCAAGTACACGCCCCAGGGTGGCCAGGTGCGCGTGTCGCTCGGCCGCAGCGATGGCCACGCCGTGCTGCGTGTGGTCGACGACGGTTCGGGCATTCCTCCCGACATGCTGGAGCAGGTGTTCGAGCTGTTCGCGCAGGTGAAGCGCTCGCCCGAGCGCACCCAGGAGGGCCTGGGCATCGGACTTTCGCTGGTGCGCCGTTTGGTGCTGCTGCATGGCGGCAGCGTGTTCGCCGAAAGCGCCGGCCTCGGCACCGGCTCGACCTTCACCGTGCGCTTGCCGTCGGTCGACGCGCCGATGGCCACCGCCGTGGCCACGGCGGATGCGGGGCGCACCGCGGCGCAGCGCCGCATGCGCGTGCTGGTGATCGACGACAACGTCGACGCCGCCGACGCGCTGGCGATCCAACTGCAGATGCACGGCCATCTCACCCGCACCGAATACGGCGGCGCGACCGGGCTGCGCGTGGCGCAGGAATTCGACCCCGAGGTGGTGTTCTGCGACATCGGGATGTCCGGCGTCGACGGCCACGAGGTCGCGGCACGGATGCGCACCGACCCCCGCCACGCCTCGACGGTGTTGGTGGCGCTCACCGGCTGGGGCAGCGAAGAAGACAAGCGCCGCACGCGCCGCACGGGGTTCGACTTCCACCTCGTCAAGCCGGTGAGTGTCGACGCGGTCAACGAGATCCTGTCGCGCCTGTAGCGGCTGGGCGCGACGCATCCCCCTAGGTTCGCGCCGCAAACGCGTTGCGGCCTCCCCCCGATGCAGATTGACCGCGTGTTGCCGCGTGGGTCCAATCCGCGCTCGATGCAAGCACAAGGGAGAGCGGCATGGCCAACGAGGCCCCAGTGAAACCGGCGCCACCGCAATGCGATCTGGTGATGAAAGGCGGCATCACCAGCGGCGTGGTGTACCCCAAGCTGATCGCGCAGCTGGCGGCGAAATATCGCTTCAAGAACATCGGCGGCACCTCGGCCGGTGCGATCGCGGCGGCGGCCTGCGCGGCGGCCGAACACCGCCGCCAGAGCACCGGCGACGCTGGCGGGTTCGACGCGCTCGCCCAGCTGCCAGCGGAGCTCGGCGCGGCCACGGGCCAACCGGCGCGCTCGATGCTGTTCCACCTGTTCCAGCCGGCGGCGGCGGTGGCCAAGCATTTCGCGGTGCTGGTCAGCATGCTCAACAAGGCGCCGCTGACTGCGGTGGGTCACGCACTGCTGGCGATGGTGGTGCAGTTCTGGGGCATGGTGCTGCTCGGTGCGGCGCTCGGGCTGCTGCTGTTCGAACCGGTGGTGCGCATGGCCTCGCCCAACGCACGTGGCGCGCTCGTGTTCTGGACCGCGCTGGTGCTGTTGGGTGTGTGGTGGCTGTGGGCCGCCTTCGGGCTGCGTCGCCTGGCGCGTGTGAAGACTTCGCCGCTGCTGGCACCGGCACTGTGGTGGGTGCTCGGTCTGCTGGTCACCGCGCTGCTGCTTCGCTTCGCGGTGCAGGCGCCCACTGGCCCGCGGTTGTGGACGGCCACGCTGGCCGCCGGCGTCGCCGCGCCGCTGACGATCGGGCTGGCGCTCGCGCTGTCGGGTGTGCGCTTCGCGGTGACGCTGATCAACGGCATGCATGGCAACGGCTACGGCATTTGCAGCGGCCGCACCGTGGCCGCCCGGTCGGGCGGCCAGCCGGGGCTCACCGACTGGCTGGATCGCTACCTCCACACGCTCGCTGGCTTGAAAGAGGAGCGCCCGTTGACCTTCGGCGACCTGTGGAATGCGCCGCGCGACGGCGCGTGCTTCGCCGACGTGGCGGCCTCGGCGCGGCGCATCAACCTCGAGGTGATGACCACCGCGGTCAGTCAGCAGTTGTGCTTTGCGGTGCCGTTTCGCGGCGACCAGGAGCTGTACTTCGATCCGCAGGAGTGGGAGCGGCTGTTTCCCGAATCGGTGATGCGCTGGATCCGCGACGCATCGGCCGCGGAGACGCGCAAGGCGATCGACGCAGGCACGCGCGCGCAGCATGTCGTGTTCGGCGAGGGCACGAACGAACGCGCGTTGTCGCGGTTGCCGAGCAACGTCAACCTGCCGGTGGTGGTGGCGGTGCGCATGAGCCTGAGTTTCCCGGCGTTGTTGTCGGCGGTGCCGCTGTACGCGGTGGACTTCACGCGCAAATCCAACCAGCGTCCGGCCGACGCGCCGACGTTCACGCTGCGCGCGACGCGGATCTGGTTTTCCGACGGCGGCATCGCGAGCAACATGCCGCTGCACTTCTTCGACGCGCCGCTGCCGGGCCATCCGACCTTCGCCGTGGACCTGAAATCCGAGCATCCCGACTTTCCGATCGACTTGACGAAAAAGGCGGCCGACCAGCCGGGGCGTGTGTACCTGCCCACCGACAACGGCGGCGGCTGGCTGCGCTACTGGCCGGCACCGGACGATGCGCGGCCGGTGGG
>DATKJN010000817.1:0-2599 GCA_035543655.1 Burkholderiaceae bacterium
CGCTGCCGGGCGACCCGGTGGACACGCGCTTGCCCTTCAGGTCGGACATCTTGTTGACGCCGCGGCCTTCGATGCTGACCACGTGCATGCGGTTGGGGTACAGGATCATCAGCGTGCGCACCGGCACCTTGTTGCCCTTGAACTTGTCCTCGCCCTTGTAGGCGTCCAGCGTGGCGTCGACCATCGTTAACGCGATGTAGGGCTTGCCGCTGCCGATGAGCTTGAGGTTGTCGACCGAGCCGCCGGTGACTTCGGCCGTGGCCTGCATGCCGGGCACGTGTTTCGACAGTGCCGCGGCGATGCCGCCGCCCAGCGGGTAGTACACGCCGCCGGTGCCGCCGGTGGCGATCGACAGGTTCTGCGCCTGGGCGCCGATGCTGAGCGCGAGGCCGGCCAGCAGCGCGGCCAAGGCGGGTGGGAGGGTTCTCATCTGCATGTCTCCTTGGAAGTCATGGCCCGACCCGCATGCGGCGCGACCCCGGCCTGCTCGCCGATTCTGGCAGCCCGATGCAGCCCAGACGCTCCACACTTTCCAGCAGGAACCAAAGCTGCGTGGCCAGGTCGGCCGCCGGGCTTGTCGCGAGGGTGCCCGCCGTGGCCTCGATGCGATCGGCCTGCGATGCGGGAACGACGCATCGCCTAACATCGAGCGCGGCGCGGCCCAGGCCAGCGCCGCATTTCATCTCCGGAGCGCCCATGAGTTTTGACTTTTCGAACCGCCGCGTCGTCGTGTGCGGTGGCAGCCGCGGCATCGGCCGCTCGATGGCGTTGGCGTTCGCTGCCGCCGGTGCCGACGTGTCGATCTGCGCTCGCGGCAGCGACACGCTGGAAGCCGCGCGCGCCGAGATCGCCCGGCACGGTCACCAGGCGCACGCCGCCACCTGCGACCTCGCCGATGGCGCCGCCGTGACGCGCTACGTGAGCCAAGCCGGTGCCGCGCTCGGCGGCATCGACGTGCTGGTGAACAACGCGTCGGGCTTCGGCATGGGCGACGACGAGGCCGGCTGGTCGAAGGGCTTGTCGGTCGACGTGATGGCGATGGTGCGCGCCTCGCACGCGGCGCTGCCGATGCTCGAGCAGCGCGGCGAGGGCGCGTCGATCATTCACATCTCGTCGATCTCGGGCTTTCGCGCGTCGACTCGCACGCCGGCCTACGCCGCGGTGAAGGCGGCGATGATCAGCTACACCGCCAGCCAGGCCGCGATGCTGGCGCCCAAGCGCATCCGCGTGAACTGCATCGCCCCCGGTTCGATCGAGTTCGACGGCGGCGTGTGGGACCAGCGCCGCAAGGCGAACGATCCGCTGTACGACCGCGTGCTGAAGAGCATTCCGTTCGGCCGACTCGGCGCGCCCGAAGAGGTGGCGGAGGTGGCGCTGTTCCTCGCCTCGGCCCATGCCCGTTGGGTCACGGGGCAGACGATCGCGGTCGACGGCGGGCAGTTGCTCGGCGGTTGAACCTGTCGCGCGCCGGACGGCGCTGAGATCCACGCCAGAATCGGTCTGCTTTTGCGGCACCGACTGGCGCATGGACCACTCGATCCCACTCATCACCACCATCGCCGCGGCGTTCGGCCTGGCGCTGCTGCTCGGCTTCGTCGCCGCGCGCCTGAAGCTGCCGCCCTTGGTGGGGTACCTGCTCGCCGGCATCGTGATCGGGCCGGGCACGCCCGGCTTCGTGGCCGACGTGAAGATCGCCGGTGAACTGGCCGAGATCGGCGTGATGCTGCTGATGTTCGGCGTCGGCCTGCACTTTTCGGTGGCCGACCTGATGTCGGTGCGCAAGATCGCGTTGCCCGGCGCCATCGTGCAGATCGCCGTGGCCACCGCGATGGGCGCCGGCGCGGCGCTGTGGTGGGGCTGGGAGCTGCCGGGGGCGTTGGTGCTCGGGCTCGCGTTGTCGGTGGCCAGCACGGTGGTGCTGCTCAAGGCGCTCGAGCGCCAGGGCGTGCTCGATTCCCCGAACGGCCGCATCGCCGTCGGCTGGCTGGTGGTGGAAGATCTGGCGATGGTGCTGGTGCTGGTGCTGCTGCCGCCGGTGGCCGGGCTGCTCGGCACCGGCGCCAGCGTCCCGCCGCAGGAGCTGTGGACCACGCTCGCCGTCACGATGCTCAAGGTCGCGGGTTTCGTTGCGCTGATGCTGCTGGTCGGGCGGCGCTTCTTCCCGTGGCTGCTGTGGCAGGTCACGCGCACCGGGTCGCGCGAGCTGTTCACGCTGTGCGTGGTGGCCGCGGCGGTCAGCATCGCGTGGGGTTCGGCGCAGTTGTTCGGCGTGTCGTACGCGCTCGGTGCGTTCTTCGCCGGCATGGTGCTGCGCGAATCGCAGTTCAGCCACCGCGCGGCACACGACACGCTGCCGCTGCGCGATGCGTTCGCGGTGCTGTTCTTCGTGTCGGTGGGCATGCTGTTCGACCCGAGCGTGTTGGTCGACGAGCCGTTGCGCGTGCTGACGGTGCTGGCCATCATCGTGGTGGGCAAGTCGATCGCTGCCGCGCTGCTGGTGCTGCTGATGCGTTACCCGCTGAACACCGCGCTCACGGTGTCGGCCAGCCTGGCGCAGATCGGCGAGTTCTCGTTCATCCTCGCTGCGCTCGGCGCCACC
>DATKJN010000818.1:0-6374 GCA_035543655.1 Burkholderiaceae bacterium
GTCATCGAGCGCGAGGCGCCCGGCGGGCAGGCCGGCACCTCGTCGCGCATCGAGAACTACCTCGGATTTCCCAACGGCGTCTCGGGTGACGAGCTGGCGAGCCGCGCGTTGCAGCAGGCGCGCCGGCTGGGCGCCGAGATCCTCGTCACCCGCTGCGTGGAGAGCGTGGACCCGTCGACGCGCGAAATCGTGCTCGACGGCGGCGAGCGCGTGCGCGCGCGCAGCGTCATCCTGGCCACCGGCGTGACCTGGCGGCATCTGGTGATCGAGGGCTTCGACCGCCTGATCGGCAAGGGCATCTATTACGGCGCGGCACGCAGCGAGGCCGCGTCGACGCACGGGCAGGACGTGTTTCTCATCGGCGCGGGCAACTCGGCCGGCCAAGCGGCGCTGCACTTCGCCAACCACGCACGCCAGGTGACTCTCGTGGTGCGCGGCGACTCGCTCGAAAAGAGCATGTCGCGTTACCTGGTCGAACAGATCGCCGGCAAGGCCAACATCTCTGCGCGCCTGCGTTGCGAGGTGCAGGCCGCACACGGTCGGGACCATCTCGAGGCGATCGATGTCGTGGACCGACCGCAGCAGACCGTGACGCGCCATGACTGCGGTGGCCTTTTCGTCTTCATCGGGGCCGATGCCGACACCGCGTGGCTGCCGCAGGAGGTGGTGCGTGACAAGAACGGCTACGTGGCCACCGGCGACGACGTGCTCAAGTCAGGACGCTGGTCGCACAGTCGCGATCCGTTCCTGCTCGAGTCCAGCGTGCCGGGTGTCTTTGCCTGCGGCGACGTGCGCCTGAGTCCGATCAAGCGCGTGGCCGCTGCCGTGGGCGAGGGCAGCATGGCCATTGCGTTCGTCCACCAGTACCTCGCCCGCGAAGGTCTGAACGCCGGGCGCTGACCCACCCAATCGACACCTTCACGTCACCCATGCCGCTCCCTCCACCCGACTGCGACCGCACGCCTTCGCACCAGCGCTCCATCACCGTTCGCGCCTATGCCCGCAGCGACGGCTTGTGGGACATCGAAGGCCACCTCACCGACGTGTGGCCCGAGCCCACTCCGCGCGCCGGCGGCGTGTTGCCCGGCGGCGAACCGATGCACGCGATGTGGCTGCGCTTCACGGTGGACCGCACTGCGACCATCGTTGCGGCGCAGGCAGCCACCGACGCCGGGCCGTACGACGCGGCCTGCGGTGCGATCGCGCCCGACTATGGTCGGCTTGCCGGCGTGCGCATCGGCCGCGGCTACCGCGACACGATCCGCAAGCTGTTCGGCCGCACCGCGGGCTGCACGCACATCAACGAGTTGGCCGGCGCAATGGGCAGCGCCGCGATGCAGGCACTGTGGGGCGTGATGACGGGCGACCCCGACGAGAAGCCGTTCAGCATCGATGGCTGCCACGCGCTGAAGTCTTCCGGCCCCCAGGTGGCCCGATTCTTCCCGCGCTGGCATCGGCCGGAAGGCCCGTGAGCGAGTTGGAGGCGCACCATGACCGCAAGCCTCGTTGACCACGCCATCGCCGTCACCGGCGGCTTCGGCGCGCTCGGTACCGCGTTGGGCGAGGTGCTGCTGCAAGCCGGCGCGCACGTCGCGCTGATCGGCCGCGGTCAGCCGCCCTCTGGCGTGTCGAGTGCGGTGCTGGCTCTCGGCGGCGTCGACCTGGGCGACGCGGCCGCCGCGCGCGCCGCGATGGATCAAGCCGCGCAGCGGTTCGGCCGCCTCGATGGGTTGGTCAACGTGGCCGGCGGGTTTCAGTGGGAGAAGATCGAAGGCGGTGCCATCGACACCTGGGACCAGATGTTCGCGATCAACGTGCGCACCGCGGTGCTGGCGTCGCAGGCGGCGTTGCCGCACCTGCTGGCGCGCGGGCGCGGGCGCATCGTCAATGTCGGCGCGGCAGCGGCCGGCCAGGCCGCGCTCGGCATGGGCGCATATGCGGCGGCCAAGTCCGGCGTGGCGCGGCTCACCGAGGCGATGGCCGAGGAGTTCAAGGACCGCGGCATCACGGTGAATGCCGTGCTGCCGAGCATCCTCGACACGCCGGCCAACCGCGCCGACATGCCCAAGGCCGACCCTGCGCGCTGGGTGCGCCCGGAGGCACTGGCCCGTGTGGTGTCGTTCCTGCTGTCCGACGACGGGGCACCGGTCACCGGCGCGCTGATCCCGGTGAAGGGCCGTGTCTAGCGCGCGGCGCTACACCTCCACCACCAAGCCCGGATCGAACGCCGCGTTCTCGCCCACGCCCTGCAGCATGTAGCCCCGCGGGTTGCACAACACGCGCGTGCCGCGCACCGTGTAGTCGAAGCTGTTGTGTGTGTGGCCGTGGATCCACAGCGTCACGCGCGGCGCACCCATCAGGCGCTCGAGGTCCGAGACGAAGCAGCCATTGAGCAGCGAGCCCTCGAAGCGCGGGTGGATGCTGCGCGGCGACGGCGCATGGTGGGTGACCACCACCGTCGGTCCGTCGAACGGCTGCTGCAGCTGTGCATCGAGCCACGCCGCCGTGCGATCGAACAGCGCTTGGCTGTGCTGCGGCGTGAATGGTTCGCTGCGATCGGTGTCGACGCGGATGCGTTGGAAGTCGCGGATGAACGCCACCGCGTCGGTCATCGCGCGTGCGCGCGTGCCGTCGTCATCGAACACGCGGAAGTCGCTCCACAGCGTGGCGCCGAGAAAGCGCACGCCGCCGTGCAGCCAGGCGTCGCACTCCAGCACCTGCATCGTGCTGCCGGCGCTGTGCCGGCGCAGTTCGGCCAGCGTGCCGTGCAGGTCGCCGTGGTAGTGCTCGTGGTTGCCGGCCACGTAGAGCACCGGCTTGGCGATCTGCCGCGCCCAGGCGCACGCTTTGTCGGGCCGCGCAATGTCACCGGCCAGGACCACCACGTCGGCGTCGGTGTCGGCCACGTCCATGCCGGCCATGCTCAGGTGCAGGTCGGACATCACGTGCAGCTTCATCGGCTGCATTGTGTGGCCGCTCGCGGGCGGCGCGGCCGCTGCGGCCCGGTGCCGTCAGTCGGGGGCCGAACAGCCCATTGCGCAGACCATCTCGGCGCGGCCCAACACGCGCTTGGATTGAAGTCCCGAGGCCTGCCGGTGCTTGCCGCAAAGGAAGCACGAGCGCGTGTGACCCCGGCCTGAGAACGGAGAGCCGGAGACCTTGGTCGAATAGCGAAGGCCGTTTGCGGACAGCCTGGTGGATGCGGGTTTGCTCATGCCCCGATTGTCCCAAATCCGAGGCGGCCTCCGAGGGGCAGGGAAATGAATGGTTACATGCCTGCCGGACCCCCTCCCACCCCCTGCGAAACGCCTCCGGCGTGGCGCCATGCCGGCCGCGCACGGGTCCGGCTCGCGCGATCTGAGCGGGCCGCCACCGGGGTCCGGAATTCGCTACGCAGTGCTGCGTATTGACCGCGCGCGTGGGGAGGCCGACGATCCCTCGCCAGGGGCGCGCGGTCGCGCCCGGTGGAGACCACGATGGCGGATGCGCTCGACGGCAGGCAGTTCGATGGCATCGTGCTCGAGTGCGGCAAGACCGCGGGCGACGCCGACTCGCTGATCTTCAAAGGTGGGCGCTTCCGCTCGACGGCGTGCGACCGCTATGAGTACGGCGACGGCGCCTACACCGTGCAGCCGATGGGCGACGCGCTGTCGTTCAGCGCCGAGACCGAGAGCCCGAAGTACGGCTTGCTGCGCTGGCACGGCGTGGTGCGCGGCAAGCGGCTGGACGGCACGATGACGATGGTGCGCGACGGCCAGGTGTTGGGCGAGAAATGGGTGCTCGCCGGCCAGGTGGGATGAGCGCGATGGCCCGCGTGGCGGCGATCCAGCGCCCGCCGGCGTGGCTGGATCGCGAGGCCACGCTGCGCGCCGCCGTGGCCTCGGTGCAGGAGGCCGCACGCGAAGGCGCGCAGCTGCTGGTGTTCCCCGAAGCGTTCGTGCCCGGTTATCCGGCGTGGATCTGGCGCCTGCGCCCGGGCCCCGACATGGGGCTGACCGAGAAGATCCACGCGTTGTGGGCGGCGCAGGCGGTGAACGTGGCCGCGCAGCACCTCACGCCGTTGCAGCAGGCGGCGCAGGAGCACGGGGTGACGATCGTGTGCGGCATCGACGAGCTCGACCCAACCGGCGGCAGCACCGTCTACAACAGCGTGGTCGTGATCGGCCCCAGCGGCGAGCTGATCAACCGCCACCGCAAGTTGATGCCGACCAACCCCGAGCGCATGGTGTGGGGCTTCGGCGATGCATCGGGACTCAAGGTGGTGGACACGCCGGTCGGTCGTGTCGGCACGCTGATCTGCTGTGAAAGCTACATGCCGCTGGCGCGCTACGCGCTGTACGCGCAGGGCCTGCAGATCTACGTGACGCCCACCTACGACAACGGCGAACGCACGCTGGCCACGATGCAGCACATCGCCCGCGAAGGCGGCTGCTGGGTCGTCAGCTGCGGCATTGCGTTCCAGGCGCGCGACCTGCCCGAGGATCTGCCCGGCCGCAGCGAGCTGTTTCGCGACCTCGACGAGTGGATCAACAGCGGTGACTCGGTCGTCGTGGCGCCGGGCGGCAAAGTCGTGGCCGGTCCGCTGCACCAGCAGCGCGGCATCCTGTATGCCGAGCTCGACCTCGAGCGCATCGGCGCCGCCCGCCGCAGCCTGGACGTGTCGGGCCACTATGCGCGGCCCGACATCTTCCAGCTGCAGGTCAACGATCGCCCGCAGCGGCCGGTGACGTTCACCGCATCCTCCGACCGCCATGGCTGAGCCGCACCAGCGCGTGGACGCGTACCACGCCGGCATGCGCACGCTGCAGGACCGCTTCGACACGCGGCGCCTCGCCGATCGCCTCGACGAGAAACTGTCGCGCACCACGTTCACGCCCGAAGACCGGCAGTTCATCGGCAGCCGCTCGTTGTTCTTCCTCGCCACGGCCGATGCGAACGGCCAGCCCGACTGCTCGTACAAGGGTGGCGACCCCGGCTTCGTGCGCGTGACCGCCGACGATGAACTGGTGTTCCCGAGTTATGACGGCAACGGCATGTTCCGCAGCCTCGGCAACATGCTCGTCAACGACGCGGTGTCGCTGCTGTTCATCGACTTCGAGCGGCCCAACCGGTTGCGCGTGATCGGCCGTGCGAGCGTGGTCGAAGATGAACCCCTGCGCGCCAGCATGCCGGGTGCGCAGTTGATCGTGCGCGTGAAGGCCGAGCGCATCTTCCCCAACTGCCCGCGCTACATCCATCGCCTGGCGGTGACCGAGCCGTCGCCCTACGTGCCGCGCGAGGGCCATGTGCCGCCGATCCCGAAGTGGAAGCGCTTCGAGATGTTCTGCGACGTGCTGCCGCGCGACGATCCGGCGCGCGAACCCGATCCGCCGGCCAAGGGCTGAATCAGCGCGGCGCGTGCCCGCCGCTGCGTTTGGGCAGCAGCGCAGCCACGACGCCCAGCAGCGGCAGGTAGGCGATCGTGCGGTAGACGAAGTCAATGCTGGTGTGGTCGGCCAGCACGCCCAGCACCGCGGCGCCGAGCCCGCCCATGCCGAACGCAAAGCCGAAGAACAGCCCGGACACCATGCCCACCTTGCCCGGCACCAATTCCTGCGCATAGACCACGATGGCCGAGAACGCCGACGACAGCACCAGGCCGATCACGATGGTGAGCGCCGTGGTCCAGAACAGGTCGGCGTGAGGCAGCATCAAGGCGAACGGCGCGACGCCGAGGATCGAGAACCAGATCACCGGCTTGCGGCCGATGCGGTCGCCCAGCGGGCCGCCCACCAGCGTGCCGAGCGCGGACGCGAACAAGAAGACGAACAGGTGCACCTGCGCGCTCTGCACCGACAGGCCGAACTTGTCGATCAGGTAGAAGGTGTAGAACGTGCTGATGCCCGCCACATAAAAGTACTTCGAGAAGATCAGCGTCAGCAGCACGGCGATCGCGCCGAGCACCACCCGGCGCGAATAGGTCGCTGCGGTCGCTGGAACCGGCCCGCGGTGCACGGCGACGGTGTGGTGCTGGGCGTGCCAGCGGCTCACCTGCAGCAGCAGCACGATGCCGAGCAGGGCCGGCAGCGCGAACCACGCCACGCTGTGCTGGCCGTACGGCACGATCACCGCGGCGGCGACCAGCGGGCCGATCGCGCTGCCGGTGTTGCCGCCGACCTGGAACAACGACTGCGCCAGCCCGTGCCGGCCGCCGGAGGCCATGCGCGCGACGCGCGACGACTCGGGATGGAAGACCGCCGAGCCCAGGCCCACCAGCGCGGCAGCGACCAGCACGATGGCGAAGTTCGGCGCGTACGCCAGCAGTACCAGCCCGATCAACGTCGAGGTCATGCCCAACGGCAATGCATACGGCGTCGGCCGCCGATCGGTGTACA
>DATKJN010000819.1:0-2584 GCA_035543655.1 Burkholderiaceae bacterium
ACGCCACCCCTATGCGCGACACGCAGAGTTTCCCAGCGGAGGATTGCAACGACCTCTGGTTGGCCATGGCCATGGCCGTGGTGGGTGTCGGCGCCGCGCTGGTCGAGCAGGGACCGATCACCGTCGTTCTGATCACCGTGTTGTGTGCCCTGTGCGCAGCGGCGTTGAGAGCAGCCTGGCGCCGACGCGGCGCTGCCGCCGATGTGCGTCGGTTGGTGGCCGAGCACCGCATGCTGCGCGAAAGCATCGAAAACAATCCGATGCCCTATGCGGTCTATGACGACCAGGACTGCCTGATCGCTTGGAACAAGGCCTACGAGGCCACCCATGCAGAAGCCTTCCGGCGCCTGCGCTCCGAGGCAGAGCAAGGTCGCTTGCTCTACGGCGAACTCCTGCGCGTGACCGCCGAGGCCACGTTGCCGGCCGAGGCGGTGGCCGACCATGTCGCGCAGCGGCTGCGGCGCCAGCGCGAGGCGAACGGCGTGGCCGTGGATCGTGAGTATCCGAGCCTGGGCTGGCTGCGGGTTTGCAAGTTCGCGACTCCCAGTGGAGCCGTGGCGGGATTTGCCGTCGACATCAACGAGCTCAAGCAGCGCGAGGCCGCGCTCAAGGAGCAGATCGCGCTCAGTGACACGCTGGCGCGTCAGTTGCGCGAGCTGGCCAACACCGACGCGCTCACCGGCACGCAGAGCCGGCGCGCGTTCCTCGAGCGCGCCGCCGAGGAGCTGCAGCGCACGCGCCGCTATGGCCATCCGCTGTGTCTGGCGATGCTGGACATCGACGCGTTCAAGGCCGTCAATGACCTTCGCGGCCATGCCGCCGGCGACCAGGTGCTGGCGCGCGTGGCGGCGGTGTGCCTGGCCCAGTTGCGCACCGGCATCGACCACTGTGGGCGCCTGGGCGGCGAGGAGTTTGCGATCCTGCTGCCCGAGACCGACCTGGTCGGCGCGAAGGCCATCGCCGAACGCCTCTGCGCGGCCATCCGCGAGCTGAGGTTCGAGGCCGCGGGCCAGGATTTTTCCGTCAGCGCGAGCATCGGCGTGGCCGCACTCACCGCCGCCGACGACGGCGTCGCCACCCTGTTGGCACGCGCCGATACGGCCCTGTACCTGGCCAAGGGGACCGGTCGCGACCGCGTGATGGTGGCCCGGGCCGACGCGGAATGGCTCGGCAGCTGACGCGCCCTTTCTCGACAGTTCTTTCGTTCGCGGTGGGGGACACAGCCCCACCGTGGCGCCGCTAGGTGCGCTCGGCCCTCGCACCCGCCGCGCTGGGCCTGATGCACTCTTGCCCATACCGCGCGCCCTGCTCGAGCGCGTGACGGCGGCCCCACGCACACAGTGCGTCGATCAGCGGGGCCAGGCTATGGCCCAGATCGGTGGCGTGGTACTGCACGCGCAGCGCGGGGTGCGCTGACACTTCGCGCTGCACCACACCGTGCTCTTCCAGTTCGCGCAGCTGCTGCACGAGCATCTTCTGGCTGATGTTGGGCAACACGCGTGTCAAGTCGGCGAAGCGGTGCGGTCCGCGATACAGCGCGATCAGGATGAAGGCCTTCCAGCGGCCACCGATGACTTTGAAGGTGCGCTCGATCGGCAGCTCGGGAAGGCGCTTGATGGGCTGCAGCATGAGATGGACTTGGACGTCGACAAGCAGAGCCGATTGTGGCGCGCCGCGATCGACCCTGCAGCGGGCCGGCATCGCGCCCGCGCGCAGTCAGGCCACTGACCGAACGGTAAGCAGCGAACAAAACGGTGCGTAGCCGAGCGAAGACGCAGGCCGTTCAATCGCGGCCTTGTCCACTCTGCCCCTTTCCCACTCCATGAAGGCCATTCAATTCACCCGCTTCGGCGGCCCCGATGTGCTCGAGGTGGTCGAACGGCCCACGCCGCCGCTGCAGCACGGCGAGGTGTTGGTCGACGTTTCCCGAGCCGGCGTGAACTTCGCCGACACGCTGATGCGCCAGGACCGCTACGCCGTCCACCCGGACCTGCCATGCGTGCCGGGCATGGAGGCGGTCGGGCGCATTGCCGATGCGAACGGCAGCCCGGCGCTTGCCAACGGACAACGCGTTGCGGTGCCGCTGTTCGCGCTCGGCCGCATGACCGGCGGCTACGCGCAACAAGTGGCTGCACCCGCCGAGCTCGTGGTTCCGCTGCCTGATGCCATCGATGACGACCAGGCCCTGGCGTTGCAAGTGCAAGGTCTCACCGCCCTGGCCCTGACGCGACACATCGGCGTGCGCGACAAGACGGTGCTCGTCAGCGCGGCAGCCGGTGGCGTCGGGATCCTGCTGACGCAGCTGCTCCGATTGGCCGGGGCGAAACGGGTGATCGCAGCGACCGGTTCGCCCGAGAAGGGAAAGCTCGCGATGACCTGCGGGGCGCACGTGTCGGTCAACTATGCCGAAGCCGGCTGGACCGCCGCGGTGCGTGAGGTCACGAACGGCGAAGGCCCGGATGTGGTCCTCGAGTCGGCTGGCGGCGCGATCACCGCCGACAGCCTATCGGTGCTGGCACCCAATGGCGTGTTGGTGGTCTATGGCGCGCTCAACATCCAGCAGTTCGCGCTCGGAGTGCCCGAG
>DATKJN010000820.1:0-3354 GCA_035543655.1 Burkholderiaceae bacterium
CGCAGGCGCATCAGCGGTCACCGTGCAAGTGCACGAGTTCCCGCTGCAGTCGTTGACGGCGGGCGTCGGCGTCAGCGCCAACACCGGCCCCCGCGTGACCCTGGAACACACCCATCGACGCATCCTCGGTTATGCGGCCACTCTGCACAACAAGATCGAGTGGGGGCGCGACCGCCAGGCTTGGGAGGGCGAGATCAGCACGCACCCGGAACAAAAGGCCTACCGCAACCTGCTGGGCGCACAGATCGAGAACCTGCGCACCGATGTCGACGAGGTGTTGTCTCAGCGCCTGCGCCTGGGCCGCACCCAAGACACGCCGCGCATCGATCGGCTGTATTTCATCGGCTTCGACCGCTCGGTGCAGACCACCACCGTGAGCCGCCGTGACGCCCGCGCCGTCAGTCTGCAATACCACGGTGTCTGGCGCGACCTCGACAGCATCTTGCTGCCCACCCGCGGCGTGAGCATCTCCGGCGAGGGCGGCGTCGGCTGGGCCACCAGCAATGTGGGCGAGCACGGGCCCTTCACGCGCCTGTACGCCCGTTTCACCGGCTACCTGCCGCTCGGCCAGTCCTGGTACACCACCGGCCGCATCGAGTTGGGCCAGATCTTCAAGCGCGACTCGGTGGTGATTCCCGACGCGTTGGCGTTCCGCGCCGGCGGTGACGACTCGGTGCGCGGCTACGACTACCGCACGCTGGCGCCGAGCGACCCTTCCACCGGCACCATCATCGGCGGTAACGTGCTCGGCACCGCCAGCCTCGAGCTCGCACACCCGATCCCGCGTTACCCGAGCCTGTGGGGCGCGGTGTTCGTCGATGCCGGCCGCGCGGCCGACAGCTGGACCGGGTTCAAGCCGGCGTGGGGTTACGGCGTCGGCGTGCGCTGGCGCAGCCCGCTGGGCCTGCTGCGTGCCGACGTGGCTTACGGCGAAGAGGTGCACGACGTACAACTGCACCTGTCGGTGGGCATCGCCTTCTGACATCGGCCCTGCAGCACCATGAGCCCGTCGTCGACCCCCGCCCCCCCGACACCCCGGCGCATCCGGTCGGCCGTGTGGCTGCTCGCGGGGGCCGTGTTGGTGGTGGCCCTCGTCACGTCGGTGATCTGGGCCGCGCGCAGCGAAGCGGGCACGCGCTGGCTGCTCGATCACGTGCCGGGGCTCAGCGTGCAGGGCGTGCGCGGCTCGTTGTGGGGCGACGCACTGGCAATCGATTCGTTGCGCTGGCAAGGTCTGGCCACACAACCGTCGGTGCAGGTCGATGGACTGGCGCTGCAGCAGCCGACCTGGCGGCTGCTGCCGCACGACGGCGCCTGGTTGTCGTTGTCATCGCCCTCATTGAAGGCGCGGCGCGTGGTGTGGCGCTCGCCGCGCACGAGCGGACCTGCGGGCGGCCCGTTGAGCCAGCTGCGCTTGCCGTTCGCGTTGAGCGTCGCGGCACTCGAGGTGGATGAGCTGCAGCTCGACGACCAAACCCCATGGCGCGACGTGCGTGCCGATGTGGCCTTGGGCCAGGCAGAAGGCGCACAACACCGCATCGGCAGCCTGTCGCTGCGCAACGACCGTGTGCAGATCCGCGCCGACGGACGCATCGGCGGCGACGCGCCGATGCCGCTGGCACTGCAGCTGCGGGCCAGTGCGGCCAGCGGCACGCCGTGGCAGGCCGAGGTCAACGCCGAAGGCCCGCTGGCCGACTTCACGTTGCGCGCCACGTTGCGCGGCGACGCGCGCGACGCGCGCGCGCCGTCGCTCGATGCCACCGCGCGCATCCAGCCGTTCGAAGCCTGGCCGCTCGCACAGCTTCAGCTGTCGACCCGCTCGCTCGACCTGGGCGCGCTGAGCAGTGCGGCACCGCGCACCCGCATCGATGCGCAGGCCGACGTGCAGACGGCGGGCCTGGACAAACCGGCGCGTGCGCTGGTGAACCTGCGCAACCACGAGCCCGGCCGGCTCGACGACAACCGCGTGCCGGTGCGCGAGCTGCGGGTCGAGCTGGGCGCCACGCCGAAGCAGCTCGATCGCATCGAGATCCAGCGCCTCGAAGCGCAGCTCGCCGACGACCGCGCCAACGCGGGCCGCGTCACCGGCAGCGGGCAATGGAGCGCTGCCGATCTGCGGTTGCAGCTGCAACTGAACGGGGTCGAACCGGCGCGCCTGCACCGCCAGGCCGGCGCGATGCGCGTCGGCGGCACGGCGGCGATCCAGCTGCGCGGCGTGCCGCTGCCGACCGCGGCGGCAAGCGCACCCACCACGCCGGTGCCCTGGTCGGCGCGCATCGACGGCACGTTGCAAGGCGCGTTGCTGCAGGGGCCTGCCCAACCGCTGCGCGCCGAGTTCGACCTCACGCTGACCGCTGAGACGGTGGAGCTGGTGCGCTTGATCGCCACGTCGGGTGACGCACGGGCCTCGGCCACGTTCAAGGCCAGCCGCGCGCGTGTCGGCAGCGAGCGCGGCTGGCAGTTGCAGAGCGCGGGCGAGTTGGCGCGCTTCGATCCGCTGCCCTGGTGGCCCGGAGCGCCGGGCTCCGCGTGGTCGCGCGGGCCTCATCGCGCCAACGGTCGCTGGCAGATGGAGGCGCAGCTGCCTGCCTCGTTCGCTGAGCAGTTTCAGCGTGACTTCAGCCAGACCCTGGCCGGGCTGCGCGCCCACGCGCAGGTGAATCTCGACGACAGCCTACTGGCGGGCCTGCCGTTCGGCGCGCGGCTGGACGTGCGCGGCGATGGCCGCGCGATGGCGCTGCAGGCGCGCGCCACCGCGGCTGGCAACGAACTCGATGTCGATGGCCGCTGGGCCAGCGAAGCGGCGCAGGATCGTTGGCAGGTCAAGGCCGGCCTGCCTGCGCTGGCCGCGTTGCGGCCGTTGGCCTCGCTGTCCGGCGCGCTTCCGGTGCAACGATGGCCGCAAGCCGGCGCTGCGCAACTGCAGGGGCAACTCGAGGGTCGCTGGCCAGCCCTGGGCGGCAACGGCACGCTGCAGAGCACCGGTGTGCGAACCGCCGACTTCACGCTGCAGGACGGCCGGCTCGGTTGGCGTTTCGCTGCGGGCGACGACCCGACGTTCGATGTCAATCTCACGCTGAAGGCGCTGAGCCGCGGCGAACAGCGCCTCGACGAGTTGCAGGCGCGCGTCGAAGGCAGCCTGCGCGAGCACCGGATCAGCCTGCGCGCGGACAGCCCGGTGCGCCCGCCCGCATGGAGCGAGAACCTGCTCGGCACCACGGAGGGCGGCTCGCGCGCCGAGCTGTCCGGACGCGCCGGATGGCGCGCGGCCGCCGGGGGCGGCGGCACCTGGCAGGCCCACGACACCGCACTGCGCGCGGGGGCGCGCAGCAGCAACACCGACTGGGTCGCGGC
>DATKJN010000821.1:0-6002 GCA_035543655.1 Burkholderiaceae bacterium
GACGTAACTGCCGCTCCAACGCTGGTAGAACGCCTCGACCTCGTCGCTGCGCACGTCGCTGATGCGGTTGCCGATCTCCCAGTAGTCGACCCAGGGGGCGAGAGGATGGGCTTCAGCGCGTGTGCTGTTGCGCAGGGTCAGCAGGCGCTTGGCGTCGCGCTTGCGCAGCGCGTCGCGCGCTTCGTTGATCGGGTCGGTGGCCGGCTGCGTCGCGGCCAGCACAAGCGCCGCGTGCGCCACGCACACCGCGCAGCCCGCTCGCACCGCCCACAGGATCCACTGACGCATCGACAACACCGAACCACAACGAAGCGCTGCATCGTCGCGCCGACACGCAGGTTGTGAGCGGGTGAAGAACCGCGCGCCAGCGT
Organism: Burkholderiaceae bacterium; assembly: GCA_035543655.1. GTDB lineage: Bacteria > Pseudomonadota > Gammaproteobacteria > Burkholderiales > Burkholderiaceae_C > JAEUPI01. The sequence continues at coordinate 372 of DATKJN010000821.1, forward strand.
GAACGGCTCAGATGCCGGAGCCGCACTGTATCGCAGCACCGCCATCGAGACGGGTCATTTCCCCCCGACCGTGTGCCAGTGCACAGCGTCAGTCGCGCGACGTGCGATACGGCTCTTCGAACTGCAGGAAGTCGCGTTCGGCCAAGGCGTCGCGCACCCAGGCCGCGACGCCGGGGTTGGTGAACACGCGCTCGATGTAGGCGCTCGTGGCGTTGGATACCGGCAACCCGTAGGTGCGGATGCGACCGGCCACCGGCGCGAAGTAAGCGTCAGCGATTCCGAACGCGCCGAACAGGAACGGCCCGCCGCTGGCTTGCAGCGCGTCCGCCCACAGCGCCTGCACTCGCTCGAGATCGCTGCGCACGCCGCTTTGCTCTTTCATGATGCGTTCGCCCACCGCCGGCAGCGAGGCCTCGATGTTCTGCGGACAGTGGCTGCGCAGGGACGGGAAGCCACTGTGCATCTCGGCGCACAGGCTGCGCGCCCTTGCCCGTTGACGTGCGTCGCGCGGCCACAGCGCGTGCTGCGCAAAGCGCTCGGCGAGGTATTCGGCGATCGCCAGCGTGTCCCAGATCGCCAGGCCGTCGTCCACCAGCACAGGCACGCGGCCGGTGGGCGCCACCTCGGCGATGCGGCGCTTGAACGACGAGTCGGCATCGAAGGTGTCGAAGCGCACCATGACCTCGTCGAACGGGATGTCGAATGCGCGCATCAGCACCCAGGGGCGCATGGACCACGACGAATAGTTCTTGTTGCCGATGTACAGCTGCATGAGTCCTCCACGAAGAGCGGCGGATCGTAGCCGCGTTGCGGCCGGCGTTCGATGACCGATCGTCATGCCAACGATGCCGCGCGCGCATCACGCGCCCGAGCCCTCAGGCCGGCTCGCCGAGCGCGAGTCGCGTGCGCGCGGCCTCGGCGCGCACCCATTCGACGAAGCCGGTCAGCTCGGGCCGCGGCGGCACCAGCGGCAACTGGATCAGGTAGTAGGTCGCGGTGGTCGGCAGGCGAAGGCGCCCGCCGAAGAGCTCGACCAGTTCGCCGCGTTCCAGCAGATCGTGCACGAGCGCGATGCGAGCCAGAGCGATGCCCTGGCCGGCTAGTGCCCCCTGCACCTGCTGGTGGGTGAAGTTCAGGTACAGCCAACGCTGCGGCTGCAGGCCGGCCTGTCCGTGTTCGGCCAGCCAGCGCCGCCAGCTCAGCGGATAGGAGTTGATCGGCCGTGGGTCGTCCTCTTCCAGCAGCGCGTGCCGAGCCAGGTCGGCGGGATGTTCCAGCGGCGGTGCCGAACCGTCGCGCGACTGCTCGAGCAGTCGCGCGCTCGCCACCGGCGTGATCAGCTCGCCGAACAGGCGTTCGGCCATCGGCGGCGCGGACCCCGGCTCGCAGTAACGCAGCACCGCGTCGAGCTCGGGCTCGTCAAGGGCACTGATGCGGTCGGTCGCCGACAGCCGGATGTCGAAGTCAGGGTTGTCCTTTTGAAGCGCGGCCAGCCGGGGCATCAGCCACAGGGTGGCGAACGATGCGAAGGTCGACACACTGACGCGCGGCCGCCCGCCGCGCCCGCGGATGTCGCGCACCGCGCGGTCGAGCTGATCGAGCATCTGCGTCACCGTGTGGCGCAGCGCCGAGCCAGCCGGCGTCAGCTCGACATGGCGGGTGCCGCGGTTGAACACCGCCGTGCCGAGGTCGTCCTCGAGCGACTTGATCTGCCGGCTGATCGCGCTTTGGGTCAGGTGCAGTTCCTCGGCGGCGGCGCTGAACGACAGCCGCCGCGCGACCACTTCGAAGGTGCGCAGCTGGTCCAGCCGAAGCGGTCTTTGTGACGGCGCTTTCATGACACCAGAGCATCAATCTCGAACCAACATGTCATTGGACGACACCCTCCACTCTCGGCACCATGCTCCTCAGTGCGCTGCGGTGGGCCTGGTGTCCGGACCCGGCAGCGCCGACGGAGCGATCCATGACAATTCTGCAACATTCCGTCTTCTATCCCCTGCGTGGTGATGGCGCGCTGCAGGCCTGCGGCGTGCGGTTGCTGCGCACGCGCCGCCCCGGGCGTCTGGTGGTCAAGTCGGGGCGCGCGTGGATCACGCGGCAAGGTGACCTCGACGACCATGTGTTGTCGGCCGGCGAAGCGATGGAACTGCATGCCGATGAACAGCTCGTGGTCGAGCCATGGGAAGGCGGCACCCAGGTGCGGCTGTCGTGGTGCGGTGCTCAGCGCCGGGCCGCGCTCTTGCGCGGCGCCGAGGCCTTGCGTGGCGGCGCCTTGCGCTGGGTGGCGCGCTGGTCGGCTGTGGCTGGCGACCGGTTGTTGACCTTGGCACGCAATGCGGCGGCCAGCGCCAGCCGGGCCCACGGCGCCATGCCCTGCGGCGAGTCCAGGGCCTCATCGGGCGCGCTCCAGTAGCTCAAGGTCACGGCCGACCGGTCGCTGCGCGAGTAGGCGAATGGTGCGCAGCCGGCGCGTTCGAACAACGCCTTCGAATCCGCGTCGGCCTTCAGGTACAGGCGGTCATCGGCGATCAGCGCGATGAACAGCGCGTCGACGTACAGGCCATGGCCGCCGAACATGCGGCGCGCCCGCACCGCGCCAAGCGGCGCGAGCAGTTCGAGGCAGTGCGCCACGAAGGGCGGCGGGGCGGGCATCGCGGCAGTGTAGGTGCGAGCGGCCCTGGTGCGGACCGTCAACGGCACAATGCCGGCATGACGCTGCCGTTCTCGATGCCGCTGGAACCCTCGCGCGACAAGGCTGTGCTGCGCAGGCAGCTGCAGGCCGAGCGCCTGGCCATGGTGGATCGCCACCAGCGCGCCATGCACCTGCAGGAGGTGCTGCGTGTGTGGCTGCTGCAGCGGCCCGATCTCAGCATCGGCGCGTACTGGCCGATCAAGGGTGAGTTCGACGCGCTGCCGGCGCTGTTCCGCTGGAGCGAGGCCGATGCCGAGCGCCGCATCGGGCTGCCGGTGATCGACCGCGACACCAAGCAGTTGCGCTTCCACGTGTGGTTCCCGGGATGTCCGATGGAAGACGATGCGTATGGCATCCCCAAGCCGAAGGGCACCGAAGAGTTCCGCCCCACGCTGTTGCTGGTGCCTTGTGTGGGCTTCGGGCCCAACGGCACGCGTCTGGGGTACGGCGGCGGCTTCTACGACCGCACGCTGGCCGCCTTGCAACCGCGGCCGTTCACCGTGGGCGTGGGCTACAGCCACGGCTTCGTGCCCTGGCTCGACCCGGAGCCGCACGACGTGCCGCTCGACGTGATGCTGACCGACGAGGGCGCGGCCTACGAGCGCGAATAGGCCCGCCCGCCCCCGAACTACAGCCCAGCAAGCAATTCGGGCCCGATCGGGTGGTTCTGGCCGCCTCGGTGGGCGATCTTCAGCGCACCCAGGCGGTTGCCGAGCGCGGCGCAACGCTCGAGCGGCCAGCCCTGCTGCAGCCCGTAGAGCAGCGCGCCGCGAACCGCATCGCCGCAACCGGTGGGGTCGACGATCGCGCTGGCCTTGAGGCCGGGCACATGCGTCTTGCGGCCTTGCTGCCAGACGTCGCAGCCCTGTGCGCCCAACGTCACGATGATGCCGCGCAGCTTGGAGTTCGATAGCGCGTCGAGCGTGGTGCCCATGCGCTCGCACAACATCGCCGCCTCGTAGTCGTTGACCGCGATCCAACTGGCCTGCTCGGCGAACACGCGCAATGCGTCGCCGTCGAACATCGGCAGTTGCTGGCCGGGATCGAACATGAACGGGATCTTCAGCGCGTGCAACTGCTTGGCGTTTTGCAGCATCGCGTCGCGGCCGTCGGGCGCGATGATGGCCAGCGTGATGCCTTTGTCGCCCGCAATCGACGTGGCGTGCGCGAGCTGCATCGCGCCGGGATGGAACGCGGTGATCTGGTTGTTGTCCTGGTCGGTGATGATGATCGCCTGCGCCGTGTAGGCGTCGCCCGCCACGTGCACCAGCGACGTGTCGAGGCCCCAGCCTGACAGGCGCGCCAGGTAGTCGTGGCCATCGTTGCCGAGCGCGGCCTTCACCAGCGGCGTGCCGCCCAGGTGCCTCAGCGTGTAGGCGATGTTGCCGGCGCACCCGCCGAACTCGCGCCGCAGCGTCGGCACGAGGAACGACACACTGAGGTTGTGCACCTGGTCGGGCAGGATCTGCTGCGCGAAGCGGCCGGGAAAGATGGTGATGGTGTCGAAGGCCAGCGAGCCGCAGATCAGAACGGACATGACGTCTTTCGGAAGTGAAACGAATCAGGGGTAGAAGATCTCGATCGTGTAGCCGGTGAGCGGCCGGTCGGCCGACATCAGCAACGCCTGCAGCGGCAGCTCCTGCTGCGGCGCGATGGTCGTGCGCGAGGCGCCCAGCTCGCCAGCGCTCAGCATACGGCGCGACACCAGCGTGCCCGACGCGTCGGTGAGCGACAGGTCGATCGATGGCGTCAGCAGCGGCGTGTCGCCGCGGTTGCGCAGCACCAGGGCGAGCCGATACACCGGACCGTCGTCGATGCGGGTCAGCCCGCTGGAGTCGACGCTGATCTGATCGATGCGCCGCAGCGGCTCGATGCGGCAATTGAACGGCCCGCACAGCGACTGCACCAGCGAGCGCGATTCGGGCCACTGCGCCACCACCGCGTCACGGCGGGCGACGACCAGTTGCCCCACCAGCATCAGCACGAGCACGAGCGCACCGGCAGCCATCGCGGCGCGCACCCACGGACGGCGCCAACGTTCCGCCTTGTCGGCCTGCTGCACGAACGTGAGCAGCCGTGAGTCGACCGCATCGTCGAGTGACGCCGGCTCGACGCCGGCGCCGTCGAGCATGATGTCGACGTCGCTCGACGCAGTGGCCGGCTCGGCCATCTCGCCATCGCTGCGAAAGAGCGCCTCGAAGGTGTCTTCGGCCTCGCGGTCGGACTCCGCGTCGGCGCTGGCCATCGGCGCGGGTTCGTCGCGAATCCCGACATCGGGCGCCGCCACCGGTTTGGGCGCTGGCGGCGGTACGGCGGCTTGGGCGGGCGTCGGCGCCGCTGGCCTTGCCGGTGCACCGAGCGGGGCGATGGTCGCGTCTGCGGATGTGGCGGGGGTGCTGGGCCGGAAGGTCGGCGCTGCCTTTGCGTCGGCACGCGCTGCAACAGGCGGGGTGGCCGGCGTGGAGGGACTGAACGGCGCTGGCGCCGAAGGCCGAAACGGCGCCGGCGCAGATGGCCGAAACGGGGCAGGCGCCGAGGGCCGAAACGGGGCAGGCGCCGAGGGCTTGAACGATGGCGGGGACGAGGGCTGGAACGGTGCCGGCGCGGAAGGTGTGGACGGCGCAGGCGCCGAGGGCTTGAACGCGGGCGACGCAGACGGTTGAACCGGTGTCGGGGCCGACGGGCGCATCGGCGCCGGAGCCGAAGGTTGAACCGACGTTGGCGCCGGCGTCTGCTGGGGGGCCGGCACGGGCGAGGGCCGTGTCGATGGCAGTGTGGCGGGCGGCGTGGCATCACGCACCGTGGCGCGTGTGTCGAGCTCCTGTTCCCACTGTGCGCTGTGCTGGGGCCGTGGATTGCGGCGTGCCAGATCCTCGAGCACCTTTTGCGACGGCGAAGTCGACGAGCCCGAAGCCGACGTGCGCTGCAGCGCGGGGAAC
>DATKJN010000822.1:0-6088 GCA_035543655.1 Burkholderiaceae bacterium
TTCGCTCCCATGTAGCCGAACAGGTGGCCGGCCACCTTGCGCATCTGGATCTCCTCGGAGCCTTCGGTGATGCGGTAGCGCCGGTGGTGGCGATAGATGTGCTCGAACGGCTTGTGGCGCGAGTAGCCGATGCCGCCGTGCACCTGCATCGCGCGATCCGCCGCCTCGCAGCACAAGCGATTGGCCCAGTAGTTGCACATCGAGACCTTGTCGGACAGCCGGTGCTCGATTTCCGGCTTAGCCATCTGGTCCATCTGCCATGCGGTCTTGCGAATCAGCAGGCGCAGCATCTCGACCTGCGTGGCCAGCTCCACAAGGGGAAACTGGATGGCCTGATTGCGCGCCAGCTCCTCGCCGAACGGCTTGCGCTCGCGCGCATAGGCCACGCTCTCGCGCACGCAATAGTCCGCCGCGCCGAGGCTGGAGGCGGCCTGGCGGATGCGGTTCTCGTGCACGAAGTGCTGCGCCACCGCCAGCCCGCCGTCGAGCGGCCCGAACAGCGCGGACTCGTCGACCCACACCCGCGTGAAGCTGACCCGCGGATGGTCGGTGGGCATGTTGAAGGTCCAGAGGTACTCCTCGATCTTCACGCCTTCTGCCTCAGCCGGCACCAGGAACGCGCTGATGCCGCGCGCGTCGCCCGCCTGGCCACTGGTGCGCGCGAACACCATGCAGTGCGTGGCCACGTGCATGCCGGTGGTCCACATCTTCTCGCCGTCGATGCGCCAGCCTGGCCGATCGCCGCGCGACTCGCGCACCGCGCGCGTTTCCATGTGCGTGGCATCCGAGCCGTGGTTCGGTTCGGTGAGGCCGAACGCCAGGCGGCGTGACTCGCTCAGCATGCCGTTCACCAACTCGTCGCGCTGCGCCGCGCTGCCGAAGTCGCGGCACATCAGCACGAACGGATTGTTGGCGACGATCGAGTGTTCGTTCTGCAGGTCGTTGTGCAAGCCAAGGCCCTTGGCCGCCAGGTGTTCGCGGATCACCGCCATCCACAAGTGGCTGCCGTCCTGGCCGCCGACGTCGCGCGGCAGCGCGAAACGCAGGTGGCCAGCTCGGTCGGCGCGCCGCCGCACTTCGGCCAGCAGCGCCTCCCATTCGCGCCGCGGCAGGCCGCCCGCCTCGAAGTCGGTGCGCGCCCATTCGCGGCGGTGGTCGAAGAAGCGCTGGTTGTCGTCTGCGGCTTGCAGCGGCGCGATCTCGCGTGCAATGAAATCGTCGAGCTCGGCCAGGTAGGCGGTCAGCTCGGCAGGAAGGTCGAAGTCCATCGGGGCCCTCGCGAATGATTGCGTCGGTCTGCCAGTGTGAAGCAAGACACGGTTGGCCCGCCCGGGCCGACCCAGGTCACGCCCGCGGGCGCCGGCGGCTCAATCCGCAGCCCGCGCGGCCGATACAGGAGATGCCGCCTTCCGGGCGAGAGCAGTTCTCATGGCCAGCCACGTTGCAGCAGGACCCGCACCGGCGCTCGACTCCAGCGACGCCCGGACATCGCTCACCCCCGAACAATTCGCGTCGCATTCGCTGCGCACGGTGCTCGACGCCTGGCCCGACGCCGTCTACGTGGTGCACGCGCGCGAGTTGCGCTTCCTGTACGTGAACCAGACCGCATGCCAGATGCTGGGCGTGGCCGAGGCCGAGTACCTGCAACGCAACGTCTGGGAGACGATCCACGTCTCGCGCGAACAGCTGGCGATCGACCATGAGCGGCTGATCGCGGCATCGGGCCAAGCCGAACGATTCGAATTCCTCGGCCACTCCGTCGAGGGCGTGCGCGCCTGGATGGAGTTGCGCCGCCACGCCGTGCGGGCCGATGGGCACTGGCTGATCGTCGCGATCATGCGCAACGTGACCGACGGCAAGCTCGCGGAGCAGGCGGCGGACCGCCACAAGCGCATGTATGCCGCGCTCAGCGCCACCAACGAAGCGATCATGCAAGCGGCATCGCCGACCGAGCTGTACCAGCGCGTGTGCAGCGCCGCGGTCGACAGCGGCGGCTTGCTCAGTGCCTCGGTGATGCTGCCGGAAGGCCCGGAGGGCCTGATGCGGGTGGAGGCGGTCACCGCGGCCAACGGCCCGTCGCGCGTGCGCGAAGCGCGCATCTCCACCGACCCGGCCACGCCGGAGGGCCGCGGGCTGGTCGGCCTGGCCTACCGCAGCGGCACGACCCAGGTCAGCAACGACTTCATGAAGGACGAGCGCACCGCGTTCTGGCACCACACGGCCAAACCGTCGGGCGTCAAGTCGTCGGCCGCGGTGCCGCTGCAGCGCAACGGTGCGGTGTACGGCGCGATGGTGTTCTTCTCGCCCGAACGCCGCTTCTTCGACAACGACGTGGTCAAGCTGCTGGAACGCATGGCGCAGAACATCTCGTTCGCGCTCGGCAACCTCGAGCGCGACCGCGAGCGTCACAGGGCGCAGACCGCGCTCACCGAGAGCGAGGCGCGCTTTCGCGCGCTCACGCACCTGTCATCCGACTGGTACTGGGAGCAAGACGGCGAGTTGCGCTACACCCGCTTCGAGAGCCGCGACTCGGCGGCCGCCGACGTGGCCGGCGAATTCGTCGGCCAACACCCGTGGGAGCTGTCGTTCGAGATCGAGGCGGGCCACGGACGGAGCAGCTTTCGCGCCTTCCTCGACGATCCGCAGCCGTACCGCGACGTGGTGCAGATCCGCACCGGTGCCGACGGTTCGCGCCAGTATTTCAACGTGAGCGGCGAGCCGCTGTTCGGCGACGGCGGCCGCTTCGTCGGCTACCGCGGCGTGTCGAAGGACATCACGTCGCAGCGCCTGGCCGACGAACGCATCCGCTACCTCGCCACCCACGACGGGCTCACCGGCCTGCCGAACCGCGCGATGTTCAGCCAATTGCTCAACACCGAGATCGAACTGGCTTCGCGCAACAGCCGCCAGTTCGGCCTGCTCTACGTGGACCTCGATGGCTTCAAGCGCGTCAACGACACGCTGGGCCACGACGCCGGCGACGTGCTGCTGAAGCTGATGGCCAAGCGCTTTGCAGGCTCGCTGCGCGGCAGCGACACGGTGAGCCGACTGGCCGGCGACGAGTTCGCGATCCTGGTGCGCGACGTGCAGGGCGCGCCCGACCTGTGGGCCATCGCCAGCAAGGTGCTGGCGGCCGCCGACACACCGCTCGACGTGCTGGGCCACGCCTGCAGCGTGTCGGCGAGCATCGGCATGGCGCTGTTCCCCGAACACGCGCATGACGAGCTCTCGCTGATGAAACGCGCCGACATGGCCATGTACCTGGCCAAGCGGTCGGGCAAGAACCGCGCGCGCATCAGCGGCGACTAGCCGCTGGCTTGTCGGTCAGCGGCGACTAGCCGCTCTCTCGTCGTTCGGCGGGCGACTGGCCGATCGCGCGCTGGTAGGTGTCGTAGCCCGGCTGGTCGACCGCCAGCTTGTCGAGCGTGATGCGCCACAGCGCATCGACCAGGCCCGGCGTGCGCAGGTCCATCGCATCGGCGTCGATGCGTTCGCACAGCAGCCGGTTCAGCTGCGCCACATCGCGCGGCGCGTCGGCACCGAGCAGCGCGACGAGCAGTGCCCGTTCGCGTGCCTCGGCAGCCGGCGCAAGCGCGACCTCGCGGCGTGCGATGTCCAGCGCATTGGCGGCCACGCGCGCGTGGAACGCCAGCGGTCCTCGCGTCGACGGCACCACCTGCTCGCGCAGGAACGCCGCCACCGCCTCCAGCAGCTGCTCAGGCGTGGGTCGGTCTTGCATACGGTGCTCCATCGGGCGCGAGCAGCGCCAGCAGATCGATTTCCGACTCCGACGCGCGCCGGCCGATGGCGGCTTTCTCCACGTCGCGCTCCTCGCCGCCGAGCCACGCGTGGGCCATCGCCTCGCAGACGATGCCCCACTTCAGCGTGCCCAACACCTCCCACCAGTGCACGCGGGCGGCGTCGACGCGGCCGCCCGCCGCCTCGTAGCCGGCGAACAGATCTTCGCGCGTGCCGAAGCCGCCGACCGGAAAATCGCCGCAGCCGAAGCGCCAGGCGTTCACGCACAGCCAGCCGAGGTCCTCCATCGGATCGCCCAGGTGCGCGAGCTCCCAATCGAGCACGCCGACCAGACCAACATCGCCGACCATCAGGTTGCCGTTGCGAAAGTCGCCGTGCACCAGCACCGGTTGCGCCACCTCGTTCGGCGCGTGCCGGCGCAGCCACTGAAACCCGAGCGCGAACACCGGGCGTGTGGTGCCATGGCTGCGGTGCAGGTCGAGCTGGAACTGCTGTTCGGCCGCCGCCCCGCCGCGGCGCAACGGTGGCAGGCCCGGTGTCGGGATCGCATGGATGCGAGCCAGCGCCTCGCCGCACTGGCGCGCGAGCACGCGGCGCGCGGCGGCAAAACGCTCGTCGCGCACGATGCGCCGGCCCAGCGTCTCGCCGGCCAGGCGTTGCATCACGAAGCCCTCGCCGACCCCATCGGCCGCAGAAAGCACGTGGTGGATGTGCGGCACCGGCACGCCGGCCGCGCAGGCGGCGACGATCAGTCGAGCCTCGGCCGCGAGGCCCGCGCCCATGCGCGAGCGTTGGCCCGCCTCAGGCGGCGCGCGACGCAGCACCAGCGGCACGCTGCCTGCGTCGCTGCACAAATCGAAAGCCCAGGTCTGCTGGCTCGCGCCGCCCGACAGGCGCTGCAGCGATTCGACGCGCTCACCCCGCGCCGGCTCGCGCCGCGCCGCCCATCGCTGCAGGCCGGCCAGCAGCTTCGCGTCGTCGTCGGCCATCACCACGGCGCCAGCGTGGCCACCACCGGGTTGTGGTCGCTGCGCGCACACCAGCGCGCACTTTTCAGCACCACGCAGCGCTGCAATGCACGCGCCCAGCCTTGCGGCACAAACAGGCCGTCGCAGTGGTACGGCACCTCGCGGTTGCCGGTCCAGCGCAGCGTCTGTGCCGGCGTCGCCTTCGGATGCAACCAGTCCCACGCGTTGATCAGCCCGAGTTCGTCGCGCAGGCGCGCCTGCACCGCTCGCTCGCGCTCGCGCGCCGGTGTGCCGCTGTGGCTGCGCGCGCTGATGCAGATGTTGAAGTCGCCGCCGACCACGATGTCGCTCGTGCCGGCGCGCCGCGCGGCTGCGCCGATGGCATCGACGATGCGGTGCATGCGGCCACAGTAACCGCCCTCGCCATGCGGCGCATGCACGCTGAACACGCCGAGCGATTCGCCGTGCGGCGCGAGCCAGCGCGCACCTACAACCCAGCCGGCGAAGCCGCGCACGGTGAGCGGCTCCAGTTGACCCCGCGCGACGCGAATCGCGCTGCCCCAGCGGCGCGCCTGCACCGGTTGCCAGACCACGTGCGCGGACACGCCGGCAAACCCGGCCGCCTCCTGCAGCAGCACGAGGTCGGCACGCGTGTCGCGCCACACGTCGTCGGGCGTGACGCGCTTGCCGCCGCCCATCAGCATGTTGAGCGTGGCCACGCGCCAAGGCGCCGCGGCAAGAGTCGCACCGCCGTTCATGCCGCGGATGATGCAGCGACCCGAGCGCCCTTCAATCGATGCCAGCCCTTAAGCCGGCACGCGTGTTGCCCGCAGGGGTTGCCTTCAACCACGCGACGGAGGCCCGCCATGCCGCGCCGCACGCGCCCCCAACACGACACGACCCGCAAGCCGCCGAACCCGTCGGTGGCGGGCGAAGAAGATCCGGGTGCGGCGCTCGACGCCGGCGACGAAGCCGCGCCCGGCACCCCGGGCACCGGTGAGGCGCCCTGCCACCGCTGCGGCGGCAGCGGCCAAGTGGCCGGCTCGATGTGCCCGACCTGCGGTGGCACCGGCCGGGTGGCGCACGGCATCGGCGGGGGTTGAGGCGCCAACAAAAAGGGCCCGACTCGCGTCGGACCCAAGCTGTCGGCGAAGAAGGCGGGGTCAGCCGGCCTGCACTTCGATGCGGCGCGGTTGCGCGTGCGCCTGCTTCGGGATGCGCAGCGTCAGCACGCCGTCTTTCAGGCTGGCATTGACCTTCGACGTGTCGAGCTCGCGGCTGAGCGTGAAGGTGCGGCGGTAGCGCGGCACGCGCACTTCGGCGTACACCGCTTCCAGGCCTTCCGGCGTGGACGGCACGAC
>DATKJN010000823.1:0-4522 GCA_035543655.1 Burkholderiaceae bacterium
GCACGTCGAGTTACGGCTACGACATCCGCTGCGCGCCGGAATTCAAGGTGTTCACCAACATCTACAGCACCGTGGTCGACCCGAAGAACTTCGACGAGAAGAGTTTTGTCGACATCGAAGCCGACGTCTGCGTGATCCCGCCCAACAGCTTCGCGCTGGCGCGCACGGTGGAGTACTTCCGCATCCCGCGCAACGTGCTGACGATCTGCCTGGGCAAGAGCACCTATGCACGCTGCGGCATCATCGTCAACGTGACGCCGTTCGAGCCGGAGTGGGAGGGCTACGTCACGCTGGAGTTCTCCAACACCACACCGCTGCCGGCCAAGATCTACGCTGGCGAGGGCTGCGCGCAGGTGCTGTTCTTCGAGAGCGACGAGGTCTGCGAGACCAGCTACAAGGACCGCGGCGGCAAGTACCAGGGCCAGCGCGGCGTCACCTTGCCCAAGGCCTGAGACGCGCCCGCGGCGCGACCCACCCTGCACGCACAGCGGGCATGCCGCGTGCCGAGGTGACGTCGGCAGTGGCGTGGTGCACCATCGCCGCACGGCTGCATCGGAGGGACACATGAAGTGGGAAGGCAACCGGCAGAGCGACAACGTCGAAGACCGACGCGGTGAAGGCCCGGGGATGGGCGGCGGCGGCTTCCGCTTCGGCGGTGGGCGCAGCATTGGCATCGGCACGATCGTGGTCGCGCTGGTGGGCGGTTGGATCCTCGGCATCAACCCGCTCACGCTGCTGGGCGTGCTGAGTGGCGGCGGCATGCCGGAGGCGCCGGTGGTGCAGCAAGGTCCAGCGCAACGGCCGCCGGCCGATGACAAGATGGCCGCTTTCGTGTCCACCGTGCTGGCCGACACCGAAGACGTGTGGAAGGCGCAGTTCACGGCGCGCGGCGCGACCTACCAGGAGCCCAGGCTGGTGCTGTTTCGCGGTGCCACGCCGACCGCGTGCGGCACCGGACAGTCGGCGATGGGGCCGTTCTACTGCCCGGGCGACCGCAAGGTCTACATCGACCTGCAGTTCTACGAAACGATGCGCACGCGCCTGGGCGCGCCGGGCGACTTCGCGCAGGCTTATGTGATCGCGCATGAAGTGGGGCACCACGTGCAGAACCTGCTGGGCGTGGCCGAGCGGGTCGACGCGATGCGCCAGCGCGCGGGCGAGGCGCAAGCCAATGCGCTGTCGGTGCGCATGGAATTGCAGGCCGACTGTTTTGCCGGCCTGTGGGCGCATCACGCGCAGCGCACGCGCCAGATCCTGGAGCAGGGCGACATCGAAGAGGCCTTGAACGCGGCCTCGCAGATCGGCGATGACGCGATGCAGCGCAAATCACGCGGCACGGTGGTGCCCGAGAGCTTCACCCATGGCAGCAGCGCGCAGCGCGTGAGCTGGTTCAAGCGCGGCATGCAAAGCGGCAACCTGCGCGACTGCGACACGTTTCAACAATGAACAATCGCTGCGCGATTCTTCGAGTCTGATCAGTGAGGCCAGTCCCGGCGGAGCCGGGCCTGACCTCAAGGGAGACTGCGCTGCGTGTGACTCCGCGCAGTCTGGTGCGGGCGGCTGCGCCGCAGTGCTGCCAGCCACTGCGCGGTGCGCACCACGCCGCCAAAGCTGTACAGGTGCACGCCGACCAGGTTTTCGTGTGCGGCCGCGTAGTGCGCCGCAGCGGCCAGCTGGTCCGACGGGTCGGTGTGCGCCACCAGGTGCGCGATGCCGCTGCCCAGCGTCGACAGCGCGCGCCGCGTCGCGCCCACGCCGCAGCGTTGGGCATAACGCAGCAGCGCGAGCGGATCGCTCGGCCCGGGCATGCCCACGTACACCGGCACATGGGGTGCGCGCGCGGCCAGGTCGGCCAACAGCGCCACGATCCGATCGGGCGCGAAGCTGAACTGCGTGACGGCGTAGCTGCCGAGGTTCTGTGCGTGCGCCAGCTCGAGCTTGCGCTCGAACGCGCGGCGCAGCGCATCTTGCGCGATCTTCGGGTGCCCTTCGGGGTAGGCCGCGATGCCGATCTCGCGCACGCCGGCGTCGCGCAGCACGCCGGCGGCCAGCAGTTGCACGCTGTCGTGCCACGGCCCGGCCGATTCGCTCTCGTCGCCGCCGATCAGCATCACGCGGTGCACGCCGTGCTCGCGCACGGCCTGCGTCAAGAAGCGCTCGAGCTCGCCGTGCGAGGCCACGCGGCGCGCCGCCACGTGCGGCACCGGATCGAGTCCTTGCGCGCGAATGGCGGCCAGCACCGGCAGCGACAGCGCCAGCGGACGCGCCGGCAGCGAGGGCACGTAGACACAGGTGCCGCTGGGCAGCAGCGGCGCCGCCTCGGCGAGCTTGCCGGCCTCGCGCAGCGCGACCTCGAGCGACGCATTGGCGAGCAGCTCGCCGGCCAGTGTGGCGGCGCGTGCGTCGGCAACGTCGGCGACCAGGGGTTCTGCGGGCGTGGCCATGTCAATCCCGCTTGCGCGAAATCACGTACGACTCGTCCTGGAACCACAGGCTGCCGTGCTTGCGCAGCACGTTGGCGGTGGCGTCGAGGTAGGCGCGCTGGCCGATCACCTGGCCCAGCCGCTCGTCGTCGATCTGCGCCACGTAGACCGCGGCGTTCCAGGCCGCGAACAGCGTCGAGGTGCCGATCGACGACGCCACCTCGCTCGGCAGCGTGTGCATGTCGTAGCGGAACACCGCGCGGTTGTCGGCGTAGGCGTTGAAGTTGTAGTGGCGCGCGTCCTTGGCCAACTCGTGCTTCACCGCGCGCAGGATGTCGTGGCGCGTGGTCTGGAACGGGTCTTCGCCGGGCCACACCTGCTGCACGATCTCCAGGCCGGGATCGTTGCCGCACGAATGAATGCCGAGCAGCCGGCCGCCGGAGCCGAGCGCGCGCGTCAGCGGCACCACCACCTTCTGCGCCTTGAACTCGGCGCTCACGCGCGCGCGATACGGTTGCGATGCGATCACCAGATCGAAGTCGGCGCGCGCCTGGCCCTGGCGCGGGATCACGCGGTCGAGCAGGAAGCGCTGGTCGTCGCGATAGATCACCAGCACCACCGGCCGTTCGTAGATCGGGTTGCCCGTGTTCGGGCTGTGGCGCGCCTGCCAGTGGGTGGCGAGGAAGCCGTCGAGGTTGGCGATCTGCTCGTTGAACTCGTGCGCCGTCGAGCCGCCCAGCGCGAGCTCCTTCCACACCATCGAGGTGGCCGCGTGCAGCGACTTCGGCGTCAACCACGGTGCCTCGGCATAGAACATGTTGGTCACCACCAGCACCGAGGCCGGGTGCTCGAAGAAGCGGTCGGCCATCTTGTGCAGCGACAGCCGCACGTCTTCCAGGCTGATCTCCTTGCCGACGATGTAGAACGGCATGCTCTGGAAGCGCCGATGCATCTCGCGCATCACGTTGGTCAGCACCGTGCCGTCGCCCATGCCGGCGTCGAACAGCCGGATCGCCGGTGGCCGCGGATGGATGTGCTGCAGCTCGAGCCCGACGCGGCGCGCCACCACGTCCTTCTCGCTGCAGGTGTGCACGAACAGCAGGTACTTCTGCCGGTTGTCGAAGAAGCGGAAGTTGCGCTCCGGCGGCGCGGTCGACGCAGCCGCGCCGTTGATCGCGCGCACGGGCCGGTCGGTGGCCTTGATCAGCGGCAGCAGCTCCACCGGCGGTCGCGGGTCGACCGCTTCCCCTTGGGCGCGCAGGAAGTCGTTGACGCGCTGCAAGGTCTCGGGCGTGATGCGCGCGCCTTCGCGCAGGCGCGACACCAGCTTGCCGTCATTGACGGCCCGGCGACCGAAGGTGGACTCGGCCATGCCGGAACGGCGGCAGCAGGCCGAGATGCTCTCGAGCAGGGTGGGGGCCAGCGTGGCTTCCAAGGGGCTTGTCTCCGCGATGCCGGTCGTGCGCCGGGTTGCGGCCATGCTAGGCGGGGACGCAGTGGGAAATCAACCACAACGTCCATTGGGTTGAAAGTGGGCAGAATCCCACTTTCACTTGAACGGGCCAGCGCCGCCCAGGCCCACCGCCGATCAGGTCGGAAACGTACCGGGCAGGAGGATGCTGGAGTCCACCTGCTCGACGCGCGTGCGGCCGCAGAAGGCCATCGTCAGATCGAGTTCCTTGTGGATGATCGACAGCGCGGCGCGCACGCCGGCCTCGCCCATCGCGCCCAGGCCGTAGAGCATCGCGCGGCCGATGTAGGTGCCCTTGGCGCCGAGCGCCAGCGCCTTCAGCACGTCTTGCCCGGAGCGGATGCCGCCGTCCATGTGCACCTCGATCTTCGAGCCGACCTCGGCCGCGATCGCCGGCAGCGCTTCGATGCTCGACTGTGCACCGTCGAGCTGTCGCCCGCCGTGGTTGCTGACGATCAGCGCGTCGGCTCCCGAGTTCACCGCGAGGCGCGCGTCTTCGACGTCCTGGATGCCCTTGAGGATCAGCTTGCCGCCCCAGCGCTGCTTGATCCACTCCACGTCGCCCCAGTTCAGGCGCGGGTCGAACTGCGTGGCCGTCCACTCCGACAGGCTGCCCATGTTGGCCACC
>DATKJN010000824.1:0-5764 GCA_035543655.1 Burkholderiaceae bacterium
TTCGAGCGCAAGCTCACGCTGGTCGGTGTGGGCTTTCGCGCGCAAGCGCAAGGCGCCAAGCTCAACCTGCAGATCGGTTTCTCGCACCCGGTGGTCAAGGACATGCCCGCCGGCATCAAGGTCGAAACGCCGACGCAGACCGAAATCATCATCAAGGGCGCCGATCGTCAGGCGGTGGGCCAGATTGCCGCCGAGGTGCGAGCGATCCGTCCTCCCGAGCCCTACAAGGGCAAGGGCATCCGGTACTCGGACGAACGTGTTTCCCTCAAGGAAACCAAGAAGAAGTAAGGAGCGCTGCACCATGCTGAACAAGAGAGACCAGCGTCTGCGCCGTGCGCGTCAAACGCGTGCGCGCATCGTCAAGCAGGACGTGGCGCGCCTGACCGTGTTCCGCTCCAACCTGCACATCTACGCCAGCATCGTCTCCGACGACGGCACGCGCATCCTCGCTTCCGCCTCCACGGTGGAGAAGGATCTGCGCTCGCAACTCGGCGGCGCGGGCAAGGGCGGCAACGCTGCCGCGGCGTCGATCGTCGGCAAGCGCATCGCCGAGCGCGCCAAGGCCGCCGGCATCGAGAAGGTGGCGTTCGATCGCGCCGGTTTCGCATACCACGGCCGCGTCAAGGCGCTCGCCGATGCCGCGCGTGAAGCCGGCCTGCAGTTCTGACCGCAAAGGATTAAGGAAGCAACATGGCGAAGTTCCAACCGCGTGTTCAGGACGAAGGACGCGATGACGGCCTGAAGGAAAAGATGATCTCGGTGAACCGCGTGACCAAGGTGGTCAAGGGCGGTCGCATCCTCGGCTTTGCAGCGCTCACAGTGGTCGGCGACGGCGATGGCCGCATCGGCATGGGCAAGGGCAAGGCGCGCGAAGTGCCGGTGGCCGTGCAAAAGGCGATGGACGAGGCCCGCCGCAACATGTTCAAGGTGCCGCTGAAGAACGGAACCGTCCATCACAACCTGCGTGGCGAGCACGGCGCAGCCAAGGTGCTGATGGCGCCGGCCAAGGCCGGCGACGGCATCATCGCCGGTGGCCCGATGCGTGCGGTGTTCGAGGTGATGGGCGTGACCGACATCGTTGCCAAGAGCCTGGGCTCGACCAACCCCTACAACCTGGTGCGCGCCACGCTCGACGCGTTGAAGCATTCGTCCACGCCGGCCGAGATTGCCGCCAAACGCGGCAAGACCGTCGAGGAAATCTTCGGCTGAGCCGCCAGACCAAGGAAACAATCATGGCTGACACCAAGACCCTCAAGGTCAAGCTGGTCCGCAGTCCGATCGGCTGCAAGCAATCGCATTGCGACACCGTGCGCGGCCTGGGCCTGCGGCGCGTGAACAGCGTGCGCGAGCTGCAAGACACGCCGGCCGTGCGCGGCATGATCAACAAGATCTCCTATCTGGTTCTGGTGCTCTGAACCGGTCGACAGGGACTCCTCACATGCAACTCAATTCGATCAAGCCCGCCGAGGGCAGCAAGAAGGCGCGGCGCCGCGTCGGGCGTGGCATCGGCTCGGGGCTGGGCAAGACCGCGGGCCGAGGCCACAAGGGCCAGAAGTCGCGCGCCGGCGGCTTCCACAAGGTGGGCTTCGAAGGCGGCCAGATGCCGCTGCAGCGCCGCCTGCCCAAGCGTGGTTTCAAGTCCAAGCTGAAGGCGTACGCCGCCGAGGTCACTCTCGGTGAACTGGAGCGCCTGGGCAAGGATGAGGTCGATCTGCTGACGCTGAAGGCCGCGGGCCTGGTGCGTGAGATGGTCAAGACCGTCAAGGTCATCAAGAGCGGTGAGCTCAAGCGCAAGGTGAGCCTGAAGGGCATCGGCGCGACCGCCGGCGCCAAGGCGGCCATCGAAGCCGCGGGCGGCAAGGTCGACGCCGTGCCGGCAGCCGAGTAATCGGCGGGCCCTCGCAACCGACACAAACAGTACAGGCAACTTTCCCGGTGGTCACTTCAGCGAATCAACTGGCCAAGAGCGGCAAGTTCGGCGACCTGCGTCGCCGGCTGGTCTTCTTGTTGCTCGCGCTGGTGGTCTACCGCATCGGTGCGCACATCCCGGTGCCGGGCATCGACCCGGCGCAGCTCGAAGAGCTGTTCAAGGGCCAGGCCGGCGGCATCCTGAGCCTGTTCAACATGTTCTCGGGCGGCGCGCTGTCGCGCTTCACGGTGTTTGCGCTGGGCATCATGCCCTACATCAGCGCGTCGATCATCATGCAGTTGATGACCTACGTGGTGCCGACGCTGGAGGCGCTCAAGAAAGAGGGCGAGGCCGGCCGGCGCAAGATCACGCAGTACACCCGTTACGGCACGCTGGGACTGGCGCTGTTCCAGTCGCTGGGCATCGCACTGGCGCTCGAAGGATCGCCCGGCCTCGTGCTGGTGCCGGGCTTCGGCTTCCGCATGACCGCGGTGGTCAGCCTCACCGCCGGCACGATGTTCCTCATGTGGCTCGGCGAGCAGGTGACCGAGCGCGGCCTCGGCAACGGCATCTCGATTCTGATCTTCGCCGGCATCGCGGCCGGCCTGCCCAGTGCGATCGCGGGCCTGGCCGAACTGGTGCGCACCGGTGCGATGAGCATCATCGTGGCGCTGTTCATCCTCGTGCTGGTGGGCCTGGTCACGTTCGCTGTGGTGTTCGTCGAACGCGGGCAGCGCAAGATCTTGGTCAACTACGCCAAGCGACAGGTGGGCAACAAGGTCTACGGCGGCCAGAGCTCGCACCTGCCGCTGAAGCTGAACATGTCCGGCGTGATCCCGCCGATCTTCGCCAGCTCGATCATCCTGCTGCCGGCAACCATCGTCGGCTGGTTCGCCACTGGCGACGGGCTGCGTTGGCTGAAGGACCTGTCGCAGGCGCTGTCGCCGGGGCAGCCGATCTACGTGCTGCTGTATGCCGCGATGATCGTGTTCTTCTGCTTCTTCTACACCGCGCTCGTGTTCAACAGCCGCGAGACGGCCGACAACCTGAAGAAGAGCGGCGCCTTCATCCCGGGCATTCGCCCGGGCGAGCAGACCGCCCGGCACATCGACCGCATCCTGTCGCGCCTGACGCTGGCCGGCGCGATCTACATCACCGGGGTGTGCCTGCTGCCTGAATTCTTGGTGCTCAAGTACAACGTGCCGTTCTATTTCGGCGGCACGTCGCTGTTGATCATCGTGGTGGTCACGATGGACTTCTGGGCCCAGGTGCAAAGCTACGTGATGAGCCAGCAGTACGAGTCGCTGCTGAAGAAAGCCAACTTCAAAACCAGCTGAACGAATTGAACAGAAAGGCGACACACGACCATCCTTATGGCGAAAGACGACGTCATCCAGATGCAGGGCGAGATCCTCGAGAACCTGCCCAATGCCACCTTTCGAGTGAAGCTGGAAAACGGACACGTCGTGCTGGGCCACATTTCCGGAAAGATGCGCATGCACTACATCCGCATCCTGCCGGGCGACAAGGTGACCGTGGAGTTGACTCCCTACGATTTGACGCGCGCTCGCATCGTGTTCCGCGCGAAGTGAGCAAGCCCCAAGGAGAGAGAACATGAAAGTCTCTGCATCGGTGAAGAAGATGTGCCGCAACTGCAAGATCATCCGGCGCAAGGGCGTCGTGCGCGTGATTTGCACCGACCCGCGTCACAAGCAGCGTCAAGGCTGAAGTTAAGGACCCACCATGGCACGTATCGCCGGCATCAACATTCCCGTGCACAAACACGCCGAGATCGGCCTCACGGCCATCTACGGCATCGGCCGTCCCACCGCGCAGAAGATCTGCACCGCGGCCGGCATCGCCTATTCCAAGAAGATCAAGGATCTCACCGATCACGAGCTCGAGAAGATCCGCGAGGAGATCGGCCGCCTCAGCATCGAAGGCGATCTGCGTCGCGAGATCTCGATCAACATCAAACGCCTGATGGACCTGGGCACGTACCGTGGCATGCGGCATCGCCGCGGCCTGCCGGTGCGCGGTCAGCGCACCCGCACGAATGCGCGCACGCGCAAGGGCCCCAAGAAGGGCGCCGCCGCGCTGAAGAAGTGAGCCGCTGAGTCCGTCACGTTTTCAAGGCACTGAACCATGGCCAAACCTCCCGTCAATACCGCCGCACGCCGCGTCAGCAAGAAGGTCCGCAAGAATGTGGCCGACGGCATCGCGCACGTGCACGCGTCGTTCAACAACACGATCATCACGATCACCGATCGCCAGGGCGGTGCGCTCGCCTGGGCATCGTCCGGCGGCCAGGGCTTCAAGGGCTCGCGCAAGTCCACGCCGTTCGCCGCGCAGGTGGCCGCCGAGACGGCCGGTCGCGCCGCTCAGGAACAGGGCATCAAGAACCTCGACGTGCGCATCAAGGGCCCGGGCCCGGGACGCGAGTCGAGCGTGCGCGCGCTGGCGTCGCTGGGCATCAGGATCAACTCGATCAGCGACGTCACGCCGATCCCGCACAACGGCTGCCGTCCGCAAAAGCGCCGAAGAATCTAAACGACAACGAAACACGGTTCGCCGTTGGCGAACCGTGTCCGTGAACCTGTCTGAGCGTTATTCGAACAACACGCCGCCAGACTCGCGCGAATCGACCCTGCTGAAGCGTCGGGCTCGCGTCAGATCGACAATCGAAGGAACACAAAGTGGCACGTTATCTAGGACCCAAGGCCAAACTGTCTCGTCGCGAAGGCACCGATCTCTACCTCAAGAGCGCGCGCCGAGCGATCAGCGACAAGGCCAAATTCGACAGCAAGCCCGGCCAGCATGGCCGCACCTCCGGCTCGCGCACGTCGGACTTCGGCTTGCAGCTGCGTGAGAAGCAGAAGGTCAAGCGCATGTACGGCGTGCTGGAGCGCCAGTTCCGCCGCTATTTCGAGGAAGCCGAGCGCCGCAAGGGCAACACCGGCGCCAATCTGCTGGGCATTCTCGAGTCGCGGCTCGACAACGTGGTGTATCGCATGGGCTTCGGCTCCACGCGTGCCGAGGCGCGCCAGCTGGTGTCGCACCAGGCGATCACGGTGAACGACAAGGTGGTCAACATCTCGTCGTACCAGGTCAAGACCGGCGACAAGATCTCGTTGCGCGACAAGGCCAAGAAGCAGCTGCGCGTGCAGGATGCGCTGAAGCTCGCCGAGTCGGTGGGCATGCCAGCCTGGGTGCAGGTCGACTCATCGAAGTTCGAGGGCGTCTTCAAGGCCCTGCCCGATCGCGACCAGTTCGGTGCTGACATCAAAGAGGCGCTGATCGTCGAGCTCTACTCACGATAGCGGCCTGATGGCCTGACGGCCATCAACCCATTCAGGATGTCTCGCTTGCCGGGTGCGGGGCATCCAACATCCATCCCGGCATGGTCCATCAGCCTTATCGGTGTAACGAGCCGAGGGTATTGAGAGGAACAAGAGAAAGCATGCAAACCAATCTTCTGAAACCCAAAGCCATCAACGTCGAGCCGCTGGGCGGTCATCGTGCCAAGGTCACGCTCGAGCCTTTCGAGCGCGGCTACGGCCACACGCTGGGCAATGCGCTGCGTCGCGTGTTGCTGTCGTCGATGGTGGGTTATGCGCCGACCGAGGTCACGATCGCCGGCGTGCTGCACGAGTACAGCACGGTCGACGGTGTGGCCGAGGACGTGGTCAACATCATGTTGAATCTGAAAGGCGTCGTGTTCCGTCTGCACAACCGCGACGAAGTGACGCTGGTGCTGCGCAAGGAGGGCGAAGGCCCGGTCACCGCCG
Source organism: Burkholderiaceae bacterium (assembly GCA_035543655.1). Lineage (GTDB taxonomy): Bacteria > Pseudomonadota > Gammaproteobacteria > Burkholderiales > Burkholderiaceae_C > JAEUPI01. Next base: position 5,698 of record DATKJN010000824.1, read on the forward strand.
GCGACATCCAGACCCCGCACGACGTCGAGATCATCAACCCCGATCACGTGATCGCGCACCTGGCCCA
>DATKJN010000825.1:0-3310 GCA_035543655.1 Burkholderiaceae bacterium
GCGGAAGTACATGTAGGCGTTGAACGCCGGCACGATCTCGCGCGCATAACGCTGCACCTGCGCCAGCGCCACTTCGCGCGGCATCGCCTGCGCATCGGCGAATGCGCGCGCCGCGTTCTGCACCTTCTCGTCGAATACCAGGCGGTCGATCAGCGCCTGCCGCCGCACCTGCTGGAACGGGCGGATGTGGATCGGCAGGCGCTGCGACACCTCGTCGAGCACCTTGTTGGCGCGGCTGCGGATGAACCAGCGCGCGCTGGGCATCAGCAGCCGGTCGAGCAGTGCCAGCAGCGCCAGCAGTGCAATGACCACTGCCAGCCACAACGGCACCGTGATGCTCGTCGACACTTCGCGACACCCTCCTGTCGCGCGCGACTGTACGCGAGCGCGCGGTCGAACCCGTGCCGACGCCCTTCAGAGCACGGGCCTCGCGCTCAGTGCACCGCGGCCTGGCTGCCCCACAGCTGCTTTAGACGCGCATCGCGCCCGCAGGCGGTGCGGTAGTACTGGTAGCGAACCGGGTTCTTCTTGTAGTAGTCCTGGTGGTAGTCCTCGGCCTTGTAGAACGGGCCGGCGGACACGATCTCGGTGACGATCGGTTCCTTGAACGGCTTGTTCTTCTGCAGCGCCGCGAGAGATGCTTGCGCGATCTTCAACTGGTCGGCGTCGTTGGCGAAGATCGCCGTACGGTACGGCGAGCCGTGGTCGCAGAACTGCGCGTCTTTGGTGGTGGGATCGATCGTGCGCCAGAAGTGCTCGACCAGCTTTGCGTAGCTGACCTTGCTGGGGTCGAAGACGATCTCCACCGCTTCGGCGTGGCCGGTGAGCTTGGCTGCCACCTGTTCGTAGGTCGGGTTGGCCAGCTTGCCGCCGATGTAGCCCGATGTGGTGGACAGCACGCCGGGCACCTTGTCGAAATCGGCCTCCACGCACCAGAAGCAGCCGCCGGCGAAGATGGCCTTGGCCGCGGGGGCGGGCGTTTGGGCGCTGGCGCTCGCTGCGGCGAGCACCAGCGCGACGCCGGCAACGAACGATGAGAGGCGCGTCATGCGACCTCCGGCACGAACTTCAGCGCCACGCCGTTGTTGCAATAGCGCTTGCCGGTGGGCTGCGGGCCGTCGTTGAACACATGGCCCTGGTGGCCTTCGCAACGCGCGCAGTGGTACTCGGTGCGCGGCAGCACCAGCTTGAAGTCGGTCTTGAGGCCGAGCGCGCCGTCGATCGGCGTGTGAAAGCTCGGCCAACCGGTGCCGCTTTCGTACTTGTGCTCCGACTTGAACAGCGGCAGGTCGCAACCGGCGCAGGCGAACAGGCCCTTGCGCTTCTCGGCATTGAGCGGGCTGGACCCCGGGGGCTCGGTGGCCTCGTCGCGCAGCACGGCATAGGCCTGCGGCGAAAGGCGTTCGCGCCACTGCGCGGCGCTCAGCCGCAGCGGCACGATGTCGGCGCGCAGCGGCGCCGCCTGCGTGGCGGCGTCGGTCTTGGCGGCGAGCCCTGCGGCAGCAAGCAGGGAAAACAGGTTGCGGCGTGTCATGGAACCCTCGGCCAGCATGTTGCGATCGGACCCCTGTTGGTCGGGCAAGTTCTGGTTTTCTTGCATCCGCACGCCGGCAGCCGCTTTCAGCGGCCCGCGATGGCGAGCAGCTCGACCTCGAACTGCAGCGTGGCATTGGGCGGGATCACGCCGCCGGCGCCGCGTTCGCCGTAGGCGATGTCCGGCGGGCAGGTGAGCTTGGCCTTGCCACCGACCTTGAGCTTTTGCACGCCCTCGGTCCAGCACTTGATCACGCGGTCGAGCGGAAACTCGGCCGGCTGACCGCGCGAGTACGAGCTGTCGAACTCCTTGCCGTCGGCGAACGTGCCCCGGTAATGCACGCGCACCTTGTCCGTGGCCTGGGGGCTCGCGCCGCTGCCTTCTTTGAGCGCGCGGAACACCAGCCCCGACGGCATCACCTGTGCGCCGGGTTCCTTGGCCGCTTTGGCTGCGGTTTCGGACGGCGCGGCTTGCGACCATGCGGTGGAGGCGGTGAACAGCACCAGTGCGGCAGCCATCAGCTGTGTTTTCAACTCTAGGTCTCCTGGATGAGGGTCAAGGTTTGGCGGCTTTGGGCGCCGCATCGTCGTCGCGCAGGAACAGCTCGGGGTCGACCATCGTGCGGTTCAGGCTCACCGACCAATGCAGGTGCGGCCCGGTCACCCGCCCGGTGGCGCCGACGGCACCGACGCGCTGGCCGGCCTGCACTTGATCGCCCGCCTTCACGTCGATCGCGCTCAGGTGGCACATCATCGTCAGCAGGCCGGCACCGTGGTCGATCCAGATCGTGTGGCCATTGAAGAAGTAGTCGCCGGTGTCGAGCACGCGGCCGGCGGCCGGCGCGATCACCGGCGTGCCGGTTTCGGCGGCGATGTCCATGCCGCTGTGCGGATTGCGTCCCTGGCCATTGAAGACGCGGCGCAGGCCGAACGAGCTCGAGCGCGGCCCCGGCGTGGGTTGCAGCAGGCTCAGGCGCGGCGGCAGGTCGGGGGTGAAGGTGCCCACCACCTGGTTCTGGTGCGCACGCTCACGTTCATAGCGCGCCAGGTCCTCCTTCGACAGATCGACCGTGCGCTGCGGCACTTTCAAATGCTGCTCGGCGTACTGCTTGGCCTCGATCGTGTACGCCACGCTGTGCTCCTGGCCGGCGCGCCGCACCTGGATCGCGGCCGGCCCGGGCTTGGCCGACAGCGGGATGCCGACCAGTGCGACCCAGTTGCTGGCGTCGCCAAACACCATCAAGGGCACCTGGTTCACGTGGGCCTGTGGGCGCGACGCCGACGCACCGAGGGGCACCGCGACCACACCACCGGGCACGCCGCGCTGTTTCGGCAACTCGAGCATCTGCGCCGAGGCGAGCAGTGGCAGCGCGAGCAGCATGGCATGCGCCGCGCGCCATGGGATCGATCGGTACGAAGCCGGCATGCGTGTGATTGTCGCCTCGTGACGCGAGGCCGCACAGGCAGCCTGCATACACTGGACAGCATGACGTTGCAACGACGTGTTGCGTTGACGGCGCGCCGCCGTGCGTTGACGCTGCTACAGCGCCGCCATGTGCTGACGCGCGGCGTGGCGCTGTGGGGCGCGCTGGCGCTCGGCGGGCTCGCGGCCTGCGGCCGCCGCAAGCCGCTGGGCCGTGTGGTGGCTGCGGGTTCGACCGTGCTCGCGCTCGGCGACTCGCTGACCTTTGGCACCGGCGCGGCGCCCGAGACCAGCTACCCGGCGGTGCTGGCGAGATTGAGCGGGTGGCAGGTGGTGAATGCCGGCGTGCCGGGC
>DATKJN010000826.1:0-8894 GCA_035543655.1 Burkholderiaceae bacterium
TGCCAGAATGAAATCGCCCTCGACCTCGGTGCAACGCACATCGGGCTAACCCTGAGAACGCAGGAGACCGCATGAAAGCCCCCAGGAGCGCCCTGTTCGCGTGGCTGACTGCCACGCTGGTGTGTGTCGCGGCACATGCCCAGAACATCTCCATCGCCACCGGCGGCACCGGCGGCGTGTACTACCCGCTCGGGGGCGGCGTGGCCGCGGTGCTGTCGAAGTTCGTGCCCGGCATGCAGGCCACCGCCGAGGTCACCGGCGGCTCGGTCGGCAACCTCAAGCTCGTCGGCAGCGGCAAGCCCTATGTCGGCTTCACGATGACCGACGCCGGCCAGGATGCCTACCGCGGCGAGGACAAGTTCAAGGGCAACAAGGTCGCGCTGAAGACGCTGATGATCCTGTACCCCAACCGCATGCACGTGGTCAGCATCGAAGGACGCGGCGTCGCCAGGATGAGCGACCTGAAGGGCAAGCGCGTGTCCACCGGGTCGCCCGGCAGCGCCACCGAGGTGATGGCGTTTCGCATCATCGAGGCCGCAGGCCTCGACAAAGACAAGGACCTGAAGCGCGAGCGCCTGGGTGTGGCCGAATCGGTCAACGCCATCAAGGACGGCAAGATCGATGCGTTCTTCTGGGTCGGCGGCCTGCCCACCGCGGCGGTGACCGATCTCGCCAACACCCCCGGCACCAAGATCAAGATGATCGACCATGCCGACACGGTGGCCAAGATGAACCAGAAGTACGGCAACCTGTACGTCGAAGACGCCATTCCGAAGGCGATGTACAAGGGCATGGACGCCGACAACAAGCAGGCCACGGTGATGAACATCTTGGTCGCGCACGAGACGATGGACGACAAGACGGCCTATAACATCGTCAAGACCATCTTCGACAAGCGCGACGACCTGATCGCCGTGCACAAGGAAGCCGAGAACTTCAAGCTCGAGAACCAGAAGGCCGCGGCCTCGCCGATCCCGTTCCATCCCGGTGCGGTGAAGTACTTCGCCGAAAAAGGCATCAAGCTCAATTGAGCGACGCCGCCCCCGGCGGTCCACCGTCGGCCCCGGTCGGCGGCGTCGGCGCCACGGCATCGTCGGTGACGTCGCCTGGCACGGTCAGCGATGAAGCGCTGCACAAGGCCGAGCAGTTCGTCGAGGCCGAAGAAGGCGCGGCCAACAAGCTGAAGGGCTGGCTCAAGCCCTTCGTGCTGGCGCTCGCCTTCGTGATGTCGGCGTTCCACCTCTACACCGCCTACGCCATCGTGCCGACGCAGACGCTGCGCCCGCTGCACGTGGCGTTCGTGCTGTGCCTCACCTTCTTGATGTTCCCGCTGGCCAGGCGATTTCGCCACCGCGTGATGTGGTGGGACTGGCTGGCCATCGCGCTGTCGGTCGCCGTGGTGGTCTACCTGATCCAGGGCGGCGACGACTTCACCGACCGCAACACCGCGCCGCTGCCGTGGGACATCGCGCTCGGCGTCGCGCTGATCGTGCTGGTGCTCGAGGCGATGCGCCGCACCACCGGCTGGATCATGCCGGTGATCACGTCGGCGTTCATCGCCTACGCGCTGTGGGGCCCCTACCTGCCGTCCCCGTGGACCCACAAGGGCTACGAGATCGGCCGTCTGGTGGGCGTGATGTACATGACCTTGGAAGGCATCTACGGCGTCGCGGTCGACGTGTCGTCGTCGCTGATCATCCTGTTCACGATCTTCGGCGCCTTCCTGCAGCATTCGGGCGCCGGCAAGTTCTACATCGACTTCTCGTTCTCGGCGATGGGCGGCAAGCCCACCGGCGCCGGGCGCACCGTGGTGCTGGCGTCGTTTCTGCTGGGCGGGCCATCGGGCTCGGGCGTGGCCACCACCGTCACGCTCGGTGCCGTGGCCTACCCGATGCTCAACAAGGTGGGCTACGAGCGCAACGCGGCCGGCGGTCTGCTGGCGGCCGGTGGCCTGGGCGCGATCATCTCGCCGCCCGTGCTCGGCGCCGCGGCGTTCCTGATCGCCGAGTTCCTGAAGATCTCGTACCTCGACGTGCTGCTGATGGCCGTCATCCCGACGCTGCTGTTCTACCTCGCGCTGTTCCTCATGGTGGAGATCGACGCACGCAAGTACGGCATGCGCGATGTCGACTTCGGCAAGCTCGAATCGGTGTGGTCGCTGTCGCGCAAGTACTGGTTCCACTTTCTGTCACTGGTGTCGATCGTCGTTTTCATGATGGTCGGCTACTCGCCGGTGCTGAGCGTGTTCTGGGCCACCGTGGTGTCGTTGGTCACCAGCATGCTGCGCCGCGACACCGCGCTGCTGCCCTACGACTTGTTCGAGGGCAAGGGCTCGTTCGCCAAGACGCTGTTCGGCTCACCATTCGTCAAGGCGATGGAAGGCGGCTCGATCGGCGTGCTCAACGTCGCGGCCACCTGCGCCGGCGCCGGCATCATCGTCGGCGTGGTCACGCTCACCGGGCTCGGGCTGAAGTTCAGCTCGATCGTGATCGACTATGCCGGCGGCTCGCTGCTGCTGACTGCGATCTTCACCGCGCTGGTGGTGTGGATCGTCGGCCTCGCGGTGCCGGTGACCGCGAGCTACATCATCTGCGCGGTGATCGCCGCGCCGGCGCTGATCAAGCTGGGCGTGCCCGACTTCGCGGCGCACATGTTCATCTTCTACTACGCGGTGCTGTCCGAGGTGTCGCCGCCGACCGCGTTGTCGCCGTTCGCCGCCGCCGCGATCACCGGTGGCGACCCGTACAAGACCACGCTGCAGTGCTGGAAGTACACCGTGCCGGCGTTTCTGGTGCCGTTCATGTTCGTGCTCGACAAGAGTGGCCAGGGCCTGTTGCTGATGGGCTCGAGCAAGGCGCTGGCGCAGGCCAACTGGTGGTCGATCGCCGAGGTCACGCTCACTGCCGCCGCGGGCATCGCCGCACTCGCAGCCGGCTTTCAGGGCTGGGCACTGAAGAAGACCACGCTGATCGAACGCTGGATGCTGTTGATCGCCGGCGTGGCGCTGGTCTATCCCGGCTGGCGCGCCGACGTGATCGGCTTCGGCCTGGTGGTGGTGGCACTGGCGCTGCAACTGATCCGGCGCAAGGCCGTGCCGGCCTGACACGGTCCTTCGCGGCGGACGCGCCGGGCCGAGCTACTTCACCGACAGCGCAACCGGCATTCGTTCGGCGTCGCGATCGGCCGCGGCTTGCGGCGCCACCGGCTCGCTCTGGCGCGGCACCTTGTCGCCGCTGGCGGCGCCATGGTCGAACAACCAGTTCGGTGCGCGCCATGGCCCTGCCACGTGCAGCGGCACCGACACGCCGGCCATTGGCGCCAACTCGGCCGACGCTTTGGGCGCCACCGTGGCTTGCAGCCGCAGGTCGAGCATGCCGGTGTCGAGCACGAGCTCCCCTTCGCCCACGGTGCGCACGACACCGGCTTGCATCTCCAGCGCCTGGGCGTGCGCCCGCCCTTCTTTGAACCGTGCGTTCAGCTTCAGCTCGCTGAACGCGGTGGATGCCTGTGCGTTGAACGCGCGGGTCGCTGCCGCGACGCTCTTCTTGCCGAGGTCGGCCTTGCCATCGAGCAACCCGGTGCGCAGGTCCACGCCCGCCAACGCGCCGGCCTTCACGCTCACGCTCACCGTGCCAACCAGTGCCTGCCGCAACGACCCCATGCTCGATCCACCGGCGGTGAGGTCCCAGCTCAGCGCGCCGCGCCCCTCGAGCCACGGCGTGCGTGCCACGTCGGCGAGCAGGCCGCGCAGGTCGAGATCGCTCACGCTGCCTTTCAAGGCCAGGGTCGGCGACGCCGCCGCGGCGTCGATCCGGATGCCGCCATCGACGTCGGCGCCGTGCAGTTGCGCCACCATCGGTTCGACCGCCAGCACCGACTTGTCGATGTCGAAGCGCGCCACCGCCGCGCTCATGTTGAGGCCACCCAGCTTGAGCTCGCCGACGCGCAGGCGTCCGAGCGCCTGCAGGTCGCGCAGCATCGACGGGTCGAATGGCGTGGCATCGTCACCGAAGCGCGCGAGCCACGCCGGCGACAGCAGCGCATCGGCATCGAGGCGCGCCAGATCGGCGTTGACCGTCCAGCGCGCGCGGCTGCCGAACTCGGCCACACCGACGTCGGCTTCCACGTCGTGGCCCGCGAGCTTGCCGCTCCAGGCGCCCTGTGCCAGCTGCTGCTTGAAGTCGATCTCCAGGCGCCCCTTCAGCTGCGCCGGCACGGTGTTGGCCAGCGCCGGATGGCTGGCTTGCGCGCTCAAGTCCATCGCGCCGAGCTCGATGCGTGGGCCTGCGTCGAGCGCCAGCGCGAGCGGGCTGGTGCCTTGCACGCGCAACTGAGCCCCGCCGCTCTTGATGGTGAGCTGGGCCTGCGCGGTGGTGTCGCGCAACGCGCGATCGGCCCACTCGAAGCGCGGCACCTTCACGCCGAGCGCGGTGGTGCGATCGGGGTGCGCCACGCTGGTATCGATCTGCACCGTGTTGCCGGTCAGGCGGTACTCGCCGAATTTGAGCTCGGGTGCCGACACCACGGTGCTGTACACCGCGAGCCCGGACTTGTGCATCGACGACAGCACCACGTTGTCGGCCTGCAGCAGCCGCTCGCGCGGCAGCGCCGTGACGTCGCCCTTGGCCGACAGGGTCACGTTGTCGAAGCCGAGCGCCTTGCCTTCGAGGCGGCTCTCGATGCGCGCCAGTTCGATGCGGCCATTGGCGGCATCAAACATCAGGCGGCCCTTGAGCTGCAGCTTGGCATCGACATTGGCCACCGCCGCATCGACGCGCGCGCCCGCCACCAGCGGCGCCGGCACGCCATCGGCGAGGCGACCGACATCGATCGACAGCTCGTGCAGCGCACCGCGCTGCCACACCAGCTCGTCGTTCCACTGCAGCTGCGCGTTCAGCAGCCGCACGCTGTCGACATCGATCTGCGCCGCGTCCGCGGTGACCAGGTCGCGCCACAGGTCGTCGACGTTGGTGCTGCCGTCCTTGAAGCGAACCACCTGCGCCTTCAGGCCCTCGACTTCGATGCTGTCCACGTGCATGCGGCCGCGCAACAGCGGCAGCCACGCCAGCGTGACACGCGAGCGCTCGATCGAGGCGAACTCGCGCGCGCTGCGCCGCTGGCTGAGCGACGCCTTGCCGCTCTCGATGCCCAGCTTCGGGAAGTAGCGCATCGTCAGCTCGCCATCGAGCAGCAGGTCGCGCTGCGTGCGCTCGTGCACATAGCGCACGAACTGGTCCTTGAACTGGTTGGGATCGAACAGGTTGACCACCGCGGTGACCAGGCTGACCACCAGGGCGACCACCAGCAGCAGGCCGGCCACCGCCTCGCGATAGTAGGTCTTGGCCAGCGTCTCCGCGAACGGCAGGCGCAACGGGCCGACCGCCGACACCAGAAGACCGGCCATGCCGACCGTTCCCAGCACCGAACGCGCGATGGCGCCCTTGGACAAGAACGGAACCGATTTGGGAGCGGCTTTGGGCATGGCGAGCGAACGGACCGGGCCGCGGCATGCGGACGCATCGGCAGTCCCGGATCATCGGGCGGCCGCCGTGCGCGGCGCCATGCATCGATTGGTAAGTGCGACGCGAGCGGATCGAATTCACGCTTCGCCGTGCGCCGCTCCCTCGCGACGCCGGCTCACGCGGCCGCAGGCGTGAGCAGTTATTTCCGTTGGCGCAGGGTGTTTCGCCAGTGCACCAAGGCGGATTCCGAATGCCGGCTAGGGTTGACCACGAAGGGCGCCCTGCGCCAGCACCGCCAAGATCGGCGCCTGGACCCGGGAGCGAAACGATGCCTCTGCAACGCCGCACGCTGCTCCAACACATGCTGGCCGGCACCGCCGTGGTAGCCGCCCCCGCCTTCGCACAGCAAACGGCCAACACGCTGCGCATCGTGGTCGGCTATCCCGCGGGCGCCACCTCGGACGCGCTGACGCGCGTGATCGCCGAGCAGATGAGCAAGACCCTCAGACAACCGGTGATCGTGGAGAACAAGGCCGGCGCCGGCGGGCGCATCGGCAACGAGGTGGTCAAGGCTGCCGCGCCCGACGGCAACACCTTGTTGATGACACCGGTGGCGACGATGTCGATCTTTCCGCATTCCTATGCAGGCCAGTTGCGCTACGACGCGTTCAAGGACTTCGTGCCCGTGGCGCATCTGAGCAACTTCCAGCTCGGGCTGGCCGTGAATGCGCAGGTGCCGGCGAAGACGCTGGCCGAGTACGTGGCCCTGGTCAAGGCCGACCCGGCGAAGTACGGCTTCTATGCATCGGCAGCCGCCGGCAGCCTGCCGCACTTCTTCGGCGTGATGTTCGGCAAGAGCGCGGGCATCAGTCTCACCCACGTGCCGTACAAGGGCACGGCGCCCGCCATGCAGGCGCTGGCCGCCGGCGAGGTGGTGGCGTTGTCGACCGTGGTGGCGGACATCAAGTCGGTGATGGATGCGGGCAAGGCGCGCCTGCTGGCCGTGGCCGGCGAGAAGCGCGACGCCGCGCTGCCCGACGTGCCGACGTTTCGCGAACTGGGCTACGACCTGGTGGCGCAGCCCTGGTATGCGCTGTTCGCCCCAGCCGGCACGCCGCCAGCGGCGATCGAGCGCTTGAGCAAGGCAGCGGTTGCCGCCGTGCAGGATCCGCTCATCCACAAGCGCCTGCTGGAAATGAACCTGGAGCCCACCGGCCACGGGCCCGAGCGCCTCGGCCAGATCATGCGCGACGACTACGAGCGTTGGGGGCCGGTGATCCGCGCCTCGGGGTTCAAGCCGGAACAGTAAGCAAAGTCATCCCGCCTCGCATCACTGCGGCGGCTGCCCGAGCGAACCCGGCACCGCGCCCTTCCACAGCTTGCGCAGTCGTTCGAGCTCGGCATCGAACCGCTTGTGGATGCGCGCCTGCTCGGCCTGGCCGTTTTTGATCGAGGTGCGCTGCGCGTCGGCCTGGGCCTCGTTGCCTTCGATCTGTTGCTTGAGGGAGACCGGCACCACGCGGCCACGGTAGAACTCGGCCTCGTCACTCAGCTTCTTGCGCTCGACGGCGAAGTCGCGCAACCGCGCCTCGGCACTTTGGATCGCGGCGCGCGACGCGTCGAGCGCCTTGTCGCGCGCGCGCTTGTGGGCCGCCTCGTCCGGGAAGCGGCGCAGCAGCAGCTGGTCATACTTGACCGCGTCCTTCTTCGCCTCGTCGCGTTCGCGCCGCTCGCGCTCCTCGGACTCCGCCTGTGCGCGCTCCTCCGCCGTGAGCGTGGGCGGCACGCGCGAGCGCAGCGAACCGTCGCGGTTGAGGATGCGCTGTTCCTTGTGGCGGCACTCGATGATGTAGCGGTCGCGCGTGATGGGCTTGCCATCGTCATCGGTGCACACGTAGATGCCGCCGTCGCGAGGCGCACCGGCCTGGCCCCAGCTCGCAGCGCTGCACACTGCGGCCACCACGGCGACCGTCCACCTCGACATCGTGCACATCAGGTTCGACAACAAGGGCGGCGATGATAATGGCGTGGAGTCAAGTCCGCTTCATTCACGGACAAGCGCCAGGACCTTTGCGCCGATGAACGTGCTCTTCATCATGGCCGACCAACTGCGGTGGGACCACCTCGGTTGTGCGGGTCATCCCTACCTCAAAACCCCCCACATCGACGCGCTGGCGCAACGCGGCGTGCGCTTCAGCAACGCGTTTGTCACCAGCGGCGTGTGCGGACCCAGCCGCATGAGCTACTACACCGGTCGCTACGCGGTCAGCCACGGTGCCACCTGGAACCGCGTGCCGCTGTCGGTGGGCGAAGTCACGCTGGGCGAGATGTTGCGCGGGGCCGGTCTCACGCTCGCGCTCACCGGCAAGACCCACGTGATGACCGACCGCACCGGCCTCGCACGCCTGCAGATCGACGGCCACAGCGAACTCGGCACGCTGCTGGCGCATGGCGGCTTCGAAGAGGTGGATCGCTACGACGGCCATCACACGCCCGGCGACGAGACCGGCTATCCCGCCTACCTGCGCGCGCACGGCTACGACGGCGACGACCCCTGGACCGACCACGTGATCGCCGCCAGCGGCCCCGACGGCGAGATCCTGAGCGGGTGGCACATGCGACATGTGCACCGGCCGGCGCGCGTGAAAGAGGAGCACTCCGAGACCGCCTACATGACCGACCAGGCGATCGGCTTCATGCGCCACGTGGGCAGCCAGCCATGGGTGCTGCATCTGAGCTACGTGAAGCCGCATTGGCCCTACATGGCACCGGCGCCGTACCACGCGATGTACACGCCCGAGCAGTGCCTGCCGGTGGTGCGGCACGACGAGGAGCGCCGTGCTCAACACCCGGTGCTGGCCGCCTACCGCCAGCAGGAAGAGTGCGTGAGCTTTCAGAGCGACGACTGCATCCGCACGGTGCGGCCGGTCTATCAGGGCCTGGTCAGCCAGCTCGACCACCACCTGGGTCGCTTGTTCGACGCGATGGCCGCCAGCGGCCAGCTCGAACGCACGTTCATCGTGTTCTGCTCGGACCACGGCGACTTCCTCGGCGATCACTGGCTCGGCGAGAAGGAGCTGTTCTACGACACGGTGCAACGGGTGCCGTTCATCGTGGTCGATCCGCGGCGCGAGGCCGATGTGACGCGCGGCACGGTGGAATCGCGCTTCGTCGAATGCGTCGACGTCGTGCCGACGCTGCTCGATGCCTTGGGCATCGAGGCCGCCGAGCACCGCCATCGCATCGAGGGTCGCAGCCTGCAGCCGCTGCTGCACAAGGTGCCACCCACGGCGCCGTGGCGCGAGTTCGTCTTCAGCGAGCTCGACTACAGCTTCCGCCAAGCGCGCCTGATCCTGCGCAAGGACGTGCACCAGTGTCGCGCCTTCAGCCTGCGCGATGCCCGCTGGCGTTATGTGTACTGGGTCGACGAGC
>DATKJN010000827.1:0-3232 GCA_035543655.1 Burkholderiaceae bacterium
GATGGCCAGCTGGCCCTCACGCTGGGCGCGCTGCTGGCGTTTCTGATCGGCAGCCTGTCGCCGATCGTCACGCTCGAACTGCGCGGCATCCACACCGAGGCCTCGCTGCTGCACGCCACCTGGCTCACCTGGCAGGACGGCGAGCACCTGGTGGCCGCGCTCAGTGCCGCCACCGCATTCGGATTCCCGCTCGGCGTGATCCTGCTGCGGCTGTGGGTGCTGCTGCCGCTGGTGCGTGGCCGGCCGGTGCCTGCGCTGGCGCCGGTGATGCGCTTGCTGCGCTGGATGCTGCGCTGGAGCATGGTCGAGGTGTTCATGCTCGGCGTGCTGGTCGCCGTGGTGCGTTCGGCCGGCGTGACCCACGTGCTGCTCGGCGCGGGCATCTTTGCCTACACCGCGCTCAGCGTGCTGCTCACCGCCATCCATGCCGCCGGCCTGCAGGGCCTGTGGGATGCGGCATCGAGGACACGGCCATGAATGCGCGCGCGCCGATCGCTGTCGACAGGGGCTTGATCGCCTGCGACGTGTGCGCGCTGGTGTTGCGCGCGCCGGACCCGGCGGCCGGCGGGTGTTGCCCGCGCTGCGGCAGCACGCTTCATGCACGCAAGCCGTTCAGCGTGTACAGGACCTGGGTTTGGCTGGTGCTGTCGCTGGCGCTGTACATACCGGCCAACCTGCTGCCGGTGATGACGACCACCAGCGTGCTCGGCCGTGCCAGTCACACCATCGGCGGCGGCATCGTCGAGCTGTGGGGCACCGGCTCGCGCGAACTCGCGCTGATCGTGTTCATCGCCAGCATCGTGGTGCCGCTCGGCAAGATGGGATCGCTCGCATTGCTGGCCTTCACCGCGCAGCGCCGCTCGCGCTGGCGCCAACGCGAGCGCGCCGGCCTGTATCGGTTGGTCGACACCGTCGGGCACTGGTCGATGCTCGACGTGTTCGTCGTGGTGCTGCTGGTGGGCATGCTGCAGTTCGGCGTGCTGGCGAGCGTCGAGCCCGGGCCCGGCCTGCTGGCGTTCGGCGCCGTGGTGGTGGCCACCATGCTGGCGGCGTCGAGCTTCGATCCGCGCCTGATCTGGCCGGCGCAGCCCGAAGTGCCGGAGTCTGCCCCGCGTGGCTGAGCCCGACGACCAGCCCGCACCGCTGCCGGAGCCGCTGCCGGCGCGACAGAACCGGCTGCACCTGTCGCTGGTGTGGATCGTTCCGATCGTCGCGCTCGTCGTCGGCGCGGTGCTGGTGGTGCGTGCGTTGCTGCAGACGGGCCCACAGATCGTCATCGAGTTCCGCAGCGGCGAGGGCATCGAAGCCGGGCGCACCGAGGTGCGCTTCAAGGAGGTGGTGGTCGGCCGCGTGACCGGCGTGTCCATCACACCCGATCGCCAGAAGGTCCGGGTCATCGCGTCGCTGGACCGCAGCGTGGACTGGATCGCCGTCGAAGACACGCGCTTCTGGGTCGTGCGTCCGCGCATCGGCACCGGCGGCGTCAGCGGGCTCGGCACGCTGGTATCGGGCGCCTACATCGGCGTCGATGTCGGTGCCTCGGCGCAGGAGCGCACGCGTTTCGTGGGCTTGGATCAACCGCCCCTGTTGCTTCGCGGCGAGCCCGGGCGCAGCTTCGTGCTGCGCGCCGAAGACCTCGGCTCGCTCGACGTCGGCTCGCCGGTGTACCACCGGCGCGTGCGCGTGGGCCGTGTCGTCGGCTTTGGCATGTCGGCCGACGGACGTGCGCTCGACGTGCAGGTGTTCATCGAGTCGCCCTACGAAAACCTGGTGACCCGCGAGACGCGCTTCTGGCACGCCAGCGGCATCGACCTGTCGCTCAACGCGGGCGGATTGACGCTGAACACACAATCGTTGGTCTCTGTGTTCGTCGGCGCCATCGCCTTCGCCGCGCCGCCCAACGGCGGCGGCGCCCAGCCGGCCGACAGCGGCCAGGGCTTCAAGCTGTTCGACCAGCAACGCCAGGCGCTGGCGCCCGACGATGGCGAGCCGATGCGCGTGCGCATGCTGTTCGCGCAATCGTTGCGCGGGCTCGAGGACGGGGCCCCGATCGATCTGCTCGGCGTGGACATCGGCAACGTGCGCAAGGTGTCGCTGCAGGCGGGCAGCTCGATGCGCACGCTGCCGGTGGAGGTGCTGGCCGACATCTATCCGCAACGACTGGGAACGGTGCGCGAGCGGTTCTTCGCATCCAATCCCCAGCGCGACGACCGGCAGCTGCTCAAGCAGCTGATCGACCAGGGCTTGCGCGCCCAGGCGCGCACCGGCAACCTGTTGACCGGCCGCCAGTACGTGGCGCTGGAATTCGTGCCCAAGCCCACGCGCGTGGCCTTCGATGCCACCGCGCAAGTGCCCACCCTGCCCACCGTGCCCGGCGCGCTGGCCGACGTGCAGCCGCAGCTCGCCGACATCGTGGCCCGCCTGTCGCGGGTGCGTTTCGACGACATCGGCACCGACCTGCAGGCGGCGCTGAAGGCGGTGAACCAGGCCACCGTGTCGCTGCAGACCACGCTGGCCAGCGCCGATTCTTCGATCAAGCAGCTCACGCCCGAGGCGCAGGCCGCGGTGGCCGACATGCGCCAGGCACTCGCGCAGGCCAACCAGACGCTGGCCAGCGCGCAGGCCACCTTGCGCAGCGCCGAGGCCAACGTCACCGACTCGCAGGCGCCGCTGCAGCGCAACGCCAATCAGGCACTGGCCGAACTGCAACGCGCTGCGCAGGCTTTGCGCGTGCTGGCCGACTACCTGCAGCGCCATCCCGAATCGATCGTGCGCGGCAAGCCCGAGATGCCGTTGCCGCCGTCGGGGGACAAGCGATGAAGCCACGCGCACGCCGCGCGGTCGCCGCGCTGGTGCTGGCCGCCGGCCTGTGCGGTTGCGCCTCCACCAGCACGCCGGCGCGTTTTCACACGCTGATGCCGCCGCTCGTCGGCGCCGCACCGGCGAGCCGTCCGGCGCCCGCCCTGCGGGCCGAGGTGCTGCCGGTGACGCTGCCGGTGCAGGTCGACGTGGCGCCGATCGTCGTGCGCCTGCCCGATGACTCGATGCGTGCGCTCGAGCACGAGCGCTGGATCGCTCCGCTGGCCGACGAGATTCGCTCCGCGCTCGCACTGCGCATCGACGCTGCGCTCGCGGCGGCGCCGGCCATGCCGACCGCTGCGGCACCGTGGCGCGTGGCGCTCGAAGTGCAGCGCTTCGATTCGACGCTCGGTGGTGCCGCCGGCATGCAAGC
>DATKJN010000828.1:0-6170 GCA_035543655.1 Burkholderiaceae bacterium
CGCAGCCAGCGCGGCGTGGGCAGGCCTTCGGCGAGCCACACGCGTTTGGTCATCACCTTGTCGAGTGCGATCGCCGAGGCCATCACGCCCGAACCGGTGTACGGGATGCCGAGCAGCTCGAGCGCGCCCTGCACCGTGCCGTCTTCGCCGTGGCGGCCGTGCAGCGCGATGAAACAGCGCTGGAAACCATCACGCTTCAATTCGGTGAGGTCGCGCTGGCTGGGATCGAACGCATGCGCGTCGACACCGACCGCCTTCAGCGCCGCCAGCACGCCGTTGCCCGACAGCAGCGAGATTTCGCGTTCGGCCGAGCTGCCGCCCATCAGCACGGCCGACTTGCCGAGCGCGCGCACGTCGACCGCAGCGGCCGACGCTTTCTTCGGTGCGGGTGCGCGTCGTGTCATGCGACAGCTCCCAGCCGTTCGACCAATTGCGCAGGCAAGTGGCCGATCGAGCCCGCGCCCATCGCGATCACCACGTCGCCATTGCGCGAGTGCTCGATCACCGCCTGCGCCAGCTCGGCCACGTCGTCGACGAACACCGGGTCCACATGGCCGGCCACTCGCAAGGCGCGCGCTAGCGAACGGCCGTCGGCCGCCACGATCGGCTGTTCGCCGGCCGGGTACACCTCGGTCAACAGCACGGCGTCGGCCTGGCCGAGCACCTTGACGAAATCCTCGAAGCAATCGCGCGTGCGGCTGAAGCGGTGCGGCTGGAATGCCAGCACGATGCGCTGCCCCGGGAACGCGCCGCGTGCCGCCTCCAGCACCGCGGCCATCTCGACCGGGTGGTGGCCGTAGTCGTCGATCAGCGTGAAGCGGCCGCCGTCGCGCGCCGGCAGCTCGCCGTAGCGCTGGAAGCGCCGACCGACGCCGGTGAACTCGGCCAGCGCTTTGACCATCGGCGCGTCGGGCAACTCGAGCTCGGTCGCCACCGCGATCGCCGCCAGCGCGTTGCGCACGTTGTGCACGCCGGCCAGGTTGAGCGTGATGTCCAGCGGCGGCATCGCGGCGCCGTTGCGGCGCCGGCAGACGAAGCGCATGCGTCCGCCCGCAAGCGCCTGCACCCGCTCGGCGCGCACGTGCACGTCGTCGCTCAGGCCATAACGGATCAGCGGGCGCGAGATGCTCGATTCGATCGCCTGCACGCCGGGGTCGTCGCCGCACACCACGGCGGCGCCGTAGAACGGCATGCGGTGCAGGAACTCGATGAACGCCTGGCGCAAGCGGCCCATGTCGTGGCCATAGGTCTCCATGTGGTCGGCATCGATGTTGGTGACCACGCTGAGGATCGGATTGAGGTTGAGGAACGACGCGTCGCTCTCGTCGGCCTCGACCACGATGTAGGCGCCCTCGCCGAGGCGCGAGTGGGCCCCGTGGCTGTTGAGCTTGCCGCCGATCACGAAAGTCGGGTCGACACCGGCCTCGTGCAGCACGCTGGTCACCAGCGACGTGGTGGTGGTCTTGCCGTGCGTGCCGGCGATCGCGATGCCCTGCTTCAGGCGCATCAGCTCGGCCAGCATCACCGCGCGCGGCACCAGCGGAATGCGTGCGGCGCGCGCGGCCAGCACCTCGGGGTTGTCATCCTTCACCGCGGTGGAGGTCACCACCGCTTCGGCGCCTTCGATTTGCGACGCGTCGTGGCCGATGAACACGCGCACGCCGAGCTGCGCCAGTCGGCGCGTCGTCGGGCTGTCGGTCTGGTCCGACCCTGACACCGTGTAGCCGAGGTTGTGCAGGATCTCGGCGATGCCGCTCATGCCGGCACCGCCCACGCCGACGAAGTGGATGTGCTTGACGGCGTGTTTCATGCACCGCCTCCGCCGGCATCCGACTGCTTCGTCGGCACCCGTCGATTCACGACGAAGTGAGCGCTGTGCTTGACGGCGTGCTTCATGCGGCCGCCACCAGTTTTTCGATCGCGTCGGCGACGCGCGCCGCGGCTTGCGGCCGGGCCAACAACCGCGCCTGTTCGGCCATCGCCCGCAAGCGCGCGCGATCCAATCCCGACAGCAAGGTCGCCAGCGATTCGGGGCTCAGCTCGGTCTGCGGCAGATGGTGAGCAGCGCCGCGCTGCGCCATCCACGCGGCGTTGTCGCGCTGGTGCGAGGTGGTGCTGACGATCAGCGGCACCAGCACGCTGGCGACGCCGGCGGCGCACAGCTCGCTCACGGTGACCGCACCGGCGCGGCAGACGATCACGTCGCACGCGGCCAGGCGCGCCGGCATGTCGTCGATGAAAGGCACCACCTCGACCTGCACGCGCAGGGTCGCATAGGTGGCGCGAACGCTGTCGAGGTGGGCGATGCCGGTCTGATGCACCACGTGCGGCCGCAGTGCCGGGTCGAGCCGCGACAGCGCGGCCGGCATCGTCTCGTTGAGCACGCGTGCGCCCAGGCTGCCGCCGACCACCAGCACCGACAGCGGACCGTTGCGCCCCTGGAAACGCTCGCCCGGCACCGGCAGGTTCTCGATCTCGGCGCGCACCGGGTTGCCGGTGACCAGTGCGTGTTTGGTCTTCTCCGCAGCGGGCCCGTCGAAGCCGAACGCCACCGCGTCGGCCACCGGCAGCAGCGATCGCGTCGACAGCAGCAGCGACGCGTCGGCATTCACCAGCACCAGCGGCTTGCCGAGCAGCGACGCCATCAGGCCGCCGGGAAAGCACACATAGCCGCCCATGCCCAGCACGGCGCTGGTGCCGCGCGATCGCAGGATTCGCAAGCAATCCCAGAACGCCTTCAGCAAACGCACGCCGCCGGTCATCGCGCCGAGCACCCCCTTGCCGCGCAGGCCGGAAAAGCCGATCGCATCGAGCGCGATGCCGGTGGGCGGCACGAGGCGGTTCTCCATGCCGCTGCGCGTGCCGAGCCAACTCACGCTCCAGCCGCGCCGCTGCACCTCGCGCGCCACCGCGAGGCCCGGGAACACGTGTCCGCCGGTGCCCGCCGCCATGACGACGAGGTGTCTTGCCTTCATGCGCGACCCCCGCGCGTGAGTTGCCGATTGTGGTTCCGGCCAGCCGCGTTCGCGGCCTTCACATGGCTGCGCCATGTGAGCCTGCACCGAAACTGGCACCGCGTGCGCGCACTGCGCACGCAACGCGCGGTGGCGCTTCGCTCCATCGCGCGGCTCATGCGCGACCCCCGCGCATGAGCTGCCTGTTTTCAAAGTCGATGCGCACCACGATCGCCAGCGCGATCAGGTTCATCAGCAGCGCCGAACCGCCGAAACTCAGCAGCGGCGTGGTCAGCCCCTTGGTCGGCAGCGCTCCCAGATTGACGCCGATGCTGATGAACGACTGCACGCCGATCCAGATGCCGATGCCCTGGCACATCAGGCCGGCGAACACGCGGTCGAGCACGATCGCCTGGCGGCCGATCACGAAGACGCGGCGCGTGATCCAGAAGAACGCCACGATCACGGTGGCCACCGCAATGAAGCCGAGTTCCTCGCCGACCACGGCGAGCAGGAAGTCGGTGTGCGCCTCGGGCAGGTAGCTGAGCTTCTCGACGCTGGCACCCAGCCCTTCGCCGAAGATGCCGCCGCGGCCAAAAGCGATCAGCGAGTGCGTGAGCTGGTAGGCGCGGCCCTTGGCGTACTTCTCGTTCCACGGGTCGAGCCAGGCCCAGATGCGATCGGCGCGCCAGTCGCTGAACGCGATCATCGCGATGAAGGCCGCGCTCAGCACCGCGCACACCAGCAAGAACATGCGCATGTTGACGCCGCCGAGGAACAGGATGCCCATCGCGATCGCGGCGATCACGACGTAGGCGCCCATGTCGGGCTCGGCGAGCAACAGCAGGCCGATCACGGCCAGCGCCACCGCCATCGGCCACACGGCCTTGATGAAGTCCTCCTTGACATCCATCTTGCGCACCATGTAGCTGGCGGCGTACATGGTCATCACCAGCTTGGCGAGCTCGCTGGGCTGGAAGTTCAGCATGCCGAGCGGGATCCAGCGCCGCGCGCCGTTCTTCATCACGCCCACTTGCGGCACCAGCACGAGGGCCAGCAGCACCAGCGCGCCGACGAACAACCACGGCGCCCACTTCTCCCACACCGCCACCGGGATCTGCAGAGTCATCAGTGCGGCGACCAAGCCGATCACGATCGACAAGCCGTGGCGCGTCAGGAAGTGCAGCTCGCCGAGACGCGCACCCTTGGGGCTGTCGGGCAAGGCGACGCTGGCCGAATACACCATCACGAGGCCGAAGGCGAGCAGCGCCATCACCAGCAGCACCAGCGGCTGATCGAAGCCCGAGATGCGTGCCGGCGAGGCGGTCACGCGCTCCAGGCCGCTGCGCACGGGCAGCTCGCGCCGCTGCGGCACGCGCAGCTCGCGCCAGCGCTGCAGCAACCCGCGCAAGCCGAAGAACTGCAGTTCGGCCTTCACGCGTCGATCTCCCCACGTTCTGACGCAAGCGCATGCACCGCCTGCACGAACACCTCGGCGCGGTGGCCGTAGTTGCGGAACATGTCGAGGCTGGCGCAGGCCGGGCTCAGCAGCACCGCATCGCCGGGCCGCGCCTGCTCGAAGCACCAGCGCACCGCCGAGGGCAGGTCATCGTGACGCTGCTTCGGCACGTCGACGCCGGCGAGCGCCTCTTCGATCCGGGCCGCGTCGCGCCCGATCAGCGCCACCGCGCGCGCGTGGCGCGCCACCGGCTCGGTCAATGGCGAAAAGTCCTGCCCCTTGCCATCGCCGCCCAGGATCACCGCCAGGCGCGCCGGCGCCTTGTCGGCGCCGAGCCCCACCAGGGCAGCCACGGTGGCGCCGACGTTGGTGCCCTTGCTGTCGTCGAACGCCTCGACCTCGCCGACGCGGCACACCGGCTGCACGCGGTGCGGCTCGCCGCCGTATTCGCGCAGGCCGTGCAGCATCGGCGCCAGCGGGCAGCCGATCGCGGTGGCCAGCGCGAGCGCAGCGAGCGCGTTGGCCGCGTTGTGGCGGCCGCGCACACGCAGCGCATCGGCTGGCATCAGGCGCTGCAAGTGCACCTCGACCGGCTCGTCTTTCTTGCGCCGCGTGCCCGGCTCGTCGGGCATCGCGCGCACCAGCCACGCCATGCCGCCTTCGGTCACGAGGCCGAAGTCGCCGGGATGCGAGGGCACGTCGAGACCGAAGCGCACGGTGGTGCGTGACACCGGCTTCGGCGCACGTGGCTTGCCTGGCCTGGCGCCGGGTTTGGGTGGCGGCACGGGCAGCGGCGTGCTGGCCATCGCGTCGACCACCAGGTCATCGCGATTGACCACCGCGACCGTGCGCTCGCCGAAGATGCGCGCCTTGGCCGCGCCGTAGGCGGCCATGTCGCCATGCCAGTCGAGGTGGTCTTGCGTCAGGTTCAGCACCGCGGCGGCGTGCGGCTCGAAGCCGAGCACGCCATCGAGCTGGAAGCTCGACAGCTCGAGCACCCACACCTGCGGCAGCGTGTCGTCGTCGAGACACTGCATCAGCGTGTCGAGCATGGTCGGACTGATGTTGCCGGCCGCCACCGCGCTGCGGCCGGCGCGCTCGACCAGCAGCGCGGTCAGCGCGGTGGTGGTGGTCTTGCCATTGGTGCCGGTCACCGCCAGCACCTGCGGCGCGTAGTCGCGCTCAGCGCGCAGCTGCTCGAGTGCCTGCACGAACAGATCGAGCTCGCCCTGCACCGGCACACCCTGCTCGTGTGCGCCTTGCAGCAGCGGAGCGACGCGTGCATCGCGTGGACTCAGACCCGGACTCTTCAACACACGCTGCACGCCTTGCAGCGCCTCGGCCGTGAGTCCGCCGCTGCGCACGGTGGCCTGCGGCAGCGCCTCGCGCAGCTCGCCGAGTCGCGGCGGCGTCTCGCGCGAGTCCCACACCGACACCGTCGCGCCCTGGCGCGCGCACCAGCGCGCCATCGCGAGGCCCGATTCGCCGAGCCCTAGCACCAGGACCTGTTGACCGTGCAGCGGGGATGCCGTTGTGCTCATCGCCTCACCGCAGCTTCAGGCTGGCCAGCCCGATCAGGCACAACAGCATCGTGATGATCCAGAAGCGGATCACCACCTGCGTCTCGGTCCAGCCGCTCTTCTCGAAGTGGTGGTGCAGCGGCGCCATCTTCAACAGGCGCCGGCCGACGCCGTATTTCCTGCGCGTGTACTTGAACCAGCTGACCTGCACAATGACGGACAGCGCCTCGACCACGA
>DATKJN010000829.1:0-6173 GCA_035543655.1 Burkholderiaceae bacterium
GCCGGCATGGTGGGCGTCTACGACGATCTCGATGCCGAGTTGCGCGAGCGCGTGGAAGACGTGGTGCTGAACCGCCGCGCCGACTCGACCGAGCGCCTGCTCGAGATCGCCGAACAGGTGAAGGGCGCGGCCAAGGACGACAGCGCCAAGCTCGCCTGGCGCGCGGGCGACGTGGACCATCGACTGGCGCACGCGCTGGTGCATGGCATCACCGACTTCATCGTCGCCGACACCGAGGAGTGCTGGCAGGCCGTGCAGGCCAAGAACGGGCGTCCGCTGCACGTGATCGAAGGGCCGTTGATGGCGGGCATGAACCAGGTCGGCGAGCTGTTCGGCGCCGGCAAGATGTTCCTGCCGCAGGTGGTGAAGAGCGCGCGCGTGATGAAGCAGGCGGTGGCGCATCTGCTGCCTTACATCGAGGCCGAGAAGAAGGCGCTGGTGAACGCCGGCGGCGAAGCCAAGCCCAAGGGCAAGATCGTGATCGCCACCGTGAAAGGCGACGTGCACGACATCGGCAAGAACATCGTCACCGTCGTGCTCCAGTGCAACAACTTCGAAGTCATCAACATGGGCGTGATGGTGCCGTGCCAGGACATCCTGGCCAAGGCGCGCGTCGAAGGCGCCGACATCATCGGCCTGTCGGGCCTGATCACGCCGAGCCTGGAAGAGATGCAGCACGTCGCGTCCGAGATGCAGCGCGATGACTGGTTTCGCGTCAAGAAGATCCCGCTGCTGATCGGCGGCGCCACCACCAGCCGCGTGCACACCGCGGTCAAGATCGCGCCCAACTACGAAGGGCCGGTGGTCTACGTGCCCGACGCGTCGCGTTCGGTCGGCGTGTGCGCCGAATTGTTGTCGGATCAGCGCGCGGCCAAATTCATCTCGGACCTCACCGTCGACTACGAGAAGGTGCGTGCGATGCACGCGGCCAAGAAGCCGGCGGTGATGGTCACGCTGCAACAGGCGCGCGCCAACAAGACGCCGGTCGACTGGAGCGCCTACACGCCACCGAAGCCCAAGTTCATCGGCCGGCGCCACTTTCGCAACCAGGACCTGTCGGAGATCGCGGCGTGCATCGATTGGGGACCGTTCTTCCAGACCTGGGACTTGGCAGGCAGGTTTCCCGAGATCCTGCGCGACGAGATCGTCGGCGCCGAAGCCACCCGCGTGCTCAGCGACGGCAAGCGCATGCTGCAGCGCCTGATCGAAGGCCGCTGGCTGCAGGCGCATGGCGTGATCGGCCTGTGGCCGGCCAACACGGTCGATGACGACTGCATCGAGATCTATGTCGACGAGTCGCGCAGCGAGGTGCTGCTGCAATGGTGGCCGCTGCGCATGCAGACCGAGCGTCCGGTGATCGACGGCGTGCCACGGCCCAACCGTTGCCTGGCCGACTTCGTGGCCCCGCGCGGCGTGCGCGACGACTACGTCGGAATGTTCGCGGTGACGGCCGGTGTGGGTGTCGACAAGAAGGAGCAGCAGTTCCTCGCCGACCACGACGACTACAGCGCGATCATGCTCAAGGCGCTGGCCGATCGTCTGGCCGAGGCGTTCGCCGAACGCCTGCACCAGCGCGTGCGCACCGATCTCTGGGGCTATGCAGCCGACGAGGCCCTCGCCAATGACGAACTGATCGCCGAGAAGTACCGTGGCATCCGGCCCGCCCCGGGATACCCGGCCTGCCCCGACCACACGATCAAGCGCGCGATGTTCGATGCGCTGCAGGCGCGCGAGATCGGCATGGAGCTCACCGAAAGCCTGGCGATGATGCCGGCGGCCAGCGTCAGCGGCTTCTACCTGGCGCATCCGGAGTCGACGTACTTCAATGTGGGCCGCATCGCGCGTGATCAGCTCGATGCATGGGCGCGCGCGATGGACATCGAGAGCGCCGCCGCCCAACGTGCGCTCGCTTCGGTGTTGTAAGTAACAGCACCGCCGCGGTGCCGCGCACGTTCGCGCGTCGCGTGACGCGTTGCAGTTGCATGCCGTTGTAAGGCAACGGTCCAACACCAACAACTTGGTACAGCGCACCCGCGCGCGCTTTCAACAATCTTCGCCACCGGGATGCCTCTTGCGGCATCGAGACAACAACCGGGGTGGAGGAAACCGTGATCGTCAACTTGTCACGCGCGCCGTCGGGCGCGGCGTCTGCGTCGCGTTGTCGTCGTGTCGTGATGGGCACCTTGTTGGCGGCCGTGCTCGCGGCCTGCGGCGGCAACAAGGACGACGAGACCACCGTCGATCCAGCCTCGTTGCCGGCGTCGCGCAGCGAGGCCGCGATGTTCCTGTCGAAGGCCACCTTCGGGCCGACCGAAGGCGATGTCGATCGCGTGATGTCGATCGGCTACTCGGCGTGGATCGACGAGCAGTTCGCGACCCCGGCCGCGTCGCACCGCGCGAGCTGGGAAGCGGCCGACGCTGCAATCAAGGCCGTGGATCCGATGTCGGGCGCGGGCCAGGATCCGGTGTTCTATTCGTTCTGGAAGCGGGCGGTGTCGGGCAACGACCAACTGCGCCAGCGGGTGGCCTATGCGCTGTCGCAGATCATGGTGATCTCGATGGCCGACGGCACGGTGGGCGACAACCCGCGTGCCGTTGCCGCCTGGCTCGACATGCTGGGCGACAAGGGCCTGACCAACTACCGCGAGCTGATCGAGGCGGTGTCGTTGCACCCGATGATGGGCGTGTACCTCTCGCACCTGCGCAACCAGAAGGCCGATGCGCGCACCGGCCGTGTGCCCGACGAGAACTACGCGCGCGAAGTGATGCAGCTGTTTTCGATCGGCCTGGTCGAATTGAACAGCGATGGTTCGGTGAAGACCAACGCCGGCCGTCCGATCGAGACCTACGGTCCGAGCGACATCGCCGGCCTGGCGCGCGTGTTCACCGGCTTCAGCTGGGCCTGTCCGGCGGCGCCGGCCAACAACTGCTTCTTCAACGGCTCGTCGAACAACGCGTCGGATCCCGACCGTGCATTCAAGTCGATGATCGGCTACGCGCAATACCACAGCACCGAGGCCAAAACGTTCCTCGGCACGACGATCTCCGCGCAGGCCGCGGCCAATCCGCAAACCAGCCTGGCGGCGGCGCTCGACGCGCTGCACCGGCACCCCAACGTCGGCCCTTTCATCGGCAGGCAGCTGATCCAGCGCCTGGTCACAAGCAACCCGAGCCCCGCGTACGTGCGCGCGGTGGCCAACACCTTCGCCGACAACGGCGCCGGCGTGCGCGGCGACATGAAGGCGGTGGTCAAGGCAGTCTTGCTGCACCCCGAAGCACACGGCAGCGGTTCGACGGCCGGCAAGGTGCGTGAACCGGTGCTGCGCTTGTCGGCGCTGCTGCGCGCCTTCAACTTCCGATCCGACACCGGCGAATACCGCATCGGCAACACCGACAACCCGGCGACCTCGCTGGGCCAGACGCCGATGCGCGCGCCGAGCGTCTTCAACTTCTACCGTCCGGGTTTCGTGCCGCCGGGTACCACCGCGGCCTCGCTCGGCCTGGCGTCACCCGAGATGCAGATCGTGCACGAGACCAGCGCGGCGGGGTATGTGAACGTGATGCGCGACGCGATCGGCAGCGGCGTGGGTGCCACCACCAACGCCAGCGGCAGCAACCGGCGTGACCTGCAGCCCGACTTCGCGGCCGAGATCGCCCTCGCCGACCAGCCGGGCGCGCTGGTCGATCGCATCGGCACCAAGCTGTTGTACGGCCCGATGCCGGCTGACTTGAAGGTCGAGATCCAAGGCGCGATCGAGCGCATCGCGGTGCCGGCGCCGACGTCGACCAATGCGAGCCAGGTCGCCGCTGCCAAACGCACACGCGTCAACGCGGCCGTCTTCCTGACCTTGGTGTCCCCCGAATTCCTGGTGCAGAAATGAGCCATGCGATGAAACAAGCCGCCCGATTCGACGCCTCGCGCCGCATGTTCCTGCGCCACGGCGCGGTGTATTCCGCCTTGGCCGGCGCGGGCGCGCCGTTGGCGATGAACCTCGCCGCGCTCGGCACCGCGCACGCCCAGGCGACGGGTGACTACCGCGCCCTGGTGTGCATCTTTCTGTTTGGCGGCAACGATGCCTACAACATGGTGCTGCCCACCGACACCGCGTCGTTCGCCAACTACACCGCGGTGCGCAACCAGGCGCCCGACTCCATCGCGCTGCTGGCGCCGGGCACGGCGCCCAACGCCGGCGCGGCGGTCGGCACACCGGCGCGGCTCGGTGGCGCACTGGCGATCACGCCCACCAACGCGCAAGGCCGCACCTTTGCGCTGCACCCGCAGATGGGCGCGTTGCAAACGCTGTTCAACAGCGACCGGCGGCTGGCCATCGTGCCCAATGTGGGGCCGCTGGTGATTCCCACCAACAAGCAGCAGTACGGGCAGTCGACCCATCCGAAACCGATCAGCCTGTTCTCGCACAACGACCAGCAGAACACCTGGCAGGCGCTGGCGCCCGAAGGCGCCACGCAAGGTTGGGGCGGCCGCCTGGCCGACATGCTGATGAGCCGCAACGCCAAGCCGGTGTTCACCGCCATCTCGTCGAGCGGCTCGGCGGTGTGGCTGGCCGGTGCCAGCGTGCGCCAGTACCAGGTGTCGACCAGCGGCGCGATCCGCATGGGCGTCGACGGCAACGGCCGCATCTTCAACTCGGCCGATGTCGGCGCCGCGATGCAGCGCATCGTGTCGCGCTCGCGCGGCACGCACGTGTTCGAAGCCGACATGGCCTCGGTGGCCAGCCGTTCGCTCGATGCCGAACTGGCGCTGCGCAGCGCGTTGAAGCCGGCCAGCGATCCGCTGTTCGGCACGCCGCCGGCGAGCGGCAACTACAACGCCAACACCGATCCGCGGCTGATGTACGCGAACCCGTTGACCGGCGCCCCTGCCGCCAACCCGCTGGCTCAGCAGATGCAGATCGTGGCGCGCATGATCGACGCGGCCGGTCACGCCGACATCGCGGCCAATCGGCAGGTGTTCTTCGTCAGCATGGGTGGCTTCGACACGCACGACGCGCAGAACCGCTCGCAGGCCGACCTGATGGCGCGTCTCGCGCACGGGCTGGCGTACTTCGATGCCACGCTCGGATCGATGGGCGCCCGCAACCGCGTCACCACGTTCACCGCCAGCGACTTCGGCCGCACCTTCACCAGCAACGGCGACGGCACCGACCACGGCTGGGGCAGCCACCATTTCGTGATGGGCGGCGCGGTGCGAGGGGGCGACCTGTATGGCCAGTTCCCCGTGCTCGGCACAAAGAACGCCAACAACAACAACTTCGACTCGAGCCCCGATCAACTCGGCAATGGCGCGCTGCTGCCCAAGACCGGCGTGCAGCAGGTCGGCGCCACGCTGGGCCGCTGGTTCGGTGCCAGCGAGTCGGAACTGCTCGACGTGTTCCCGCGTTTGAACGAATTTCCGACCGGCAATCTCGGCTTCATGGTGTGAGGCGGCGCGAGGTCGCGTCGCCTCAGCACTCGGGCAGGCCGCGCCGCAGCTGCATCGCCTCGGCCAGGTGGCCGCTGTCGATACGCGCCGAGCCGGCCAGGTCGGCAATCGTGCGCGCGAGCTTGATCACGCGATGCAGGCTGCGCCCGGTCCAACCGAGCTGACGCGCCGCCTTCTCCGCAAACTGCGTGGTCGCTGCATCCAGCGCACAGTGCGTGTCGATCTGCCCCGGCTCGAGCTCGCCGTTGACGACGCCTTGCCTTTGCAGCTGGCGCTCGCGCGCCGCGGCCACGCGGTTCGCGACCGTGGCCGACGCATCGCCTTCGGCTTCGGCCAGCATCGACGACGGCGCCGCCGCCTGCACCTCGACCTGCATGTCGATGCGATCGAGCAACGGGCCGGAGATCTTCTGCTGGTAGCGCGACACCTGATCCGGTGTGCAGCGGCACCGATGTTTGCCGCCGGCCGGTGCGCCGAGCCAGCCGCATGGGCACGGGTTCATCGCCGCCACCAGCTGAAAGCGCGCCGGAAAAGCCGCCTGGCGCGCCGCGCGCGAGATCGTGATGCGGCCGCACTCGAGCGGCTCGCGCAGCGCCTCGAGGCTGGCGCGCGCAAACTCCGGCAGCTCGTCGAGAAACAACACGCCGCCATGTGCCAGCGAGATTTCGCCTGGCCGCGGCGGTGAACCGCCTCCCACCAGCGCGACCGCGCTTGCGGTGTGGTGTGGCGC
>DATKJN010000830.1:0-2051 GCA_035543655.1 Burkholderiaceae bacterium
CCGCTGGCGCACTCTGACGCTGCGCGCCACCTTGTCCGCGCGCTGAGCGGCCTCATATCAGATCGGCAGCACCTGCCCGAACGGGCAGGGCGCGCCTCTCCTGTCGGCGGATGCGCAGCGGCGTCGCAACGCGGACGATGCGATGCGTTGAAGTCGACGGGGCATCGAAATGAACAGCGAACGCGAACCTGCACAACTGGCCGATGCGGTCGAACGCGTCGGCGCATCGGTCGTGGGCCTGCTGGCGCGCCGCTTGCGCGGCGCCGGCGTGGTGTGGCGAGCTGGCGTGGCGGTGGCGAGCGCCTCGGCGCTGTGGCGTGCCAGCCGCGTGGCGGTGGTGTTGCCCGACGGCGAGCAAGTCGATGGCACCCTGCGCGGCATCGACCCCGCCACCGACCTTGCGGTGGTGTCGTTCGGCGAACACACCAACGCCATGCCGATCTCGCGTGATGGCGACGCCTCGGCGAACGTGCGCGTCGGCGACGTGGTGTTCGCCGCCGGTCGCGAACCGTCGGGCCATCTGCAGGCCAGCTTTGGTCACATCGGTGCGGTGGCCGGGCCGTGGCGCACCTGGCGCGGTGGCCAGCTGGATCGGTTGATCCGCCTCGACGGGGGCTTGTATCCGGGTCTGCTCGGCGCCGCGGTGGCCGACGCCGGTGGCCGGGTGCTGGGCATCGCCAGCGCCGCCTTCTCGCGCCACCACGGTGTGGTGGTGCCGGCGGCGACGATCGACCGCGTGGTCGAGCCGCTGCTCACCCATGGCCGCGTGGCGCGCGGCTATCTCGGCATCGCCGCCCAGCCGGTGCGCGCGCACCGCGACGGCGAGGCGGTCGACGGCCTGCTCGCGACCTCGGTCGCCGACGACAGCCCGGCGGCGCGCGCCGGGCTGCTGGTCGGCGACGTGATCGTCACGCTCGGCGGCGAGCCGGCGGGCAGCCTCGAGCGCGTGCGCGAGCGCTTGCAAGTGGGCGCGCAGATCGAACTCGGCATCTCGCGCGGTGGCCGTGCGCAGGTGTTGTCGCTGCAGGTCACCGAACGACCGCGGCCTCGCTGCGGATGACGCACCGATGGCGCGCATCGTGATCGTCGGCGCATCGCCGTTGTGGACCGACGGCGTGACAGCGGCCTTGCGTGTCGTCGACGGCTGGCAGGTGGCGATCGGACACGCAGACGACGACGCCGATGCTTGGGTCACATCCGGTGCCGACGAGGTCAGTGTGCGGGGCGCGGGTGGAGCGACTGCGCAGCTGTCTTCCGGCGTGAGCGCGAACCGCTTGCGCGCCGCGCTGGCGGCGGTGCTCGAGGGCCTGTCGGTGCGTGAACAGCCCTGGGCGTTGCATGACGCGGCCTCGAGCGAGCCGTTGACGCCGCGCGAGATCGAAGTGTTCGAGCTGCTCGGCAAAGGCCTGTCCAACCGCGACATCGGCGGCGTGCTCGGCATCTCGGCGCACACGGCCAAGTACCACGTGGCACAGATCCTGGCCAAGGTGGGCGCCGCCACCCGCGCCGAGGCGGTGCGCGAAGGCCTGCGCCACGGTTGGATCGGCCTGTGAGCGGCACACACCGCAGATGAAACGCGACGACGCTCCGTTGCTGGCGCAGGACATCGAGCTGCTCGATGCGTACTCGCGTACCGTGATCCAGACGCTGGAGCGCACGCGCGGCGGCGTGGTGTCGCTGCGCATGCATGCGCGGCGCGGACCGCGCGCGGTGGAGGGCGCCGGCTCGGGGTTTCTGATCACGCCCGATGGATACCTGCTCACCAACCACCATGTGGCCGACGCCGGCGATCCGATCGTCGTGACGCTCGACGACGGCAGCGAACGCGTGGCGCAGAAGGTGGGCGGCGACGTCGACACCGATCTCGCGTTGCTGCGCATCGGCAGTGCCTCGGCATTGCCGCACCTGGCACTCGGCGAATCGAGGTCGTTGCGCGTCGGCCAGGTGGTGATCGCGATCGGCAACCCGCAAGGCTTGGCGCAGACGGTGACCACCGGCGTGGTGTCGGCGCTCGACCGCAGCCTGCGCGCACGCAGCGGCCGGCTGATCGA
>DATKJN010000831.1:0-2627 GCA_035543655.1 Burkholderiaceae bacterium
GTGCGGTCCCAACCGAAGCTGCGCGGCGCGGGCGTGCGCCTGCAAGCCCTCGCCTTCGGCCAGCTCGGCCGCCACCGGGCCCAGCACCTGGGCGCCATGCGCGCTCACCTCGATCAGGCTCGAGCGCTTGACGAAGTCATACACGCCCAGCGGCGAGCTGAATCGCGCTGTGCCCGAGGTGGGCAGCACGTGGTTCGGTCCGGCGCAATAGTCGCCCAGGCTTTCACTGGCGAACGCGCCGAGGAAGATCGCGCCGGCGTGCCTCAACAGCGGCTCCCAGCGCTGCGCGTCGCGGGCGCAGATCTCCAGGTGCTCCGGCGCGATGCGGTTGCTGAGCTCACACGCTTCCTGCATCGAACGGGTGTGCACCAGCGCGCCACGGCCCTCGAGCGACGCGCGGATCACCGCCTGGCGCGGCAGCGTCGGCAGCAGCCGATCGATGGCCGCCTGCACGGCGTCGAGGTACGCCGCGTCGGGTGACAACAGGATGCTTTGCGCCAGCTCGTCGTGTTCGGCCTGGCTGAACAGATCCATGGCCACCCAGTCGGGCTCGACCGTGCCGTCGGCCAGCACCAGGATCTCGCTCGGCCCGGCGATCATGTCGATGCCAACCTGGCCGAACACGCGACGCTTCGCACTTGCCACATAGGCGTTGCCCGGACCGGTGATCTTGTCGACGCGCGGCACGCTGGCCGTGCCGAAGGCCAGCGCGCCGATCGCCTGCGCGCCGCCGATCGTGAACACCCGATGTGCGCCGGCCAGATGCGCCGCCGCCAGCACGAGGGCGTTGCGCTCGCCGCGCGGGGTCGGCACCACCATCACGATCTCGCCGACCCGGGCCACTTGCGCCGGGATCGCGTTCATCAGCACCGACGACGGATAAGCCGCCTTGCCGCCGGGCACATAGATGCCCACACGTTCGATCGGCGTGACCTTCTGGCCCAGCAGCGAGCCCTCGCCATCGCGCATCTGCCAACTCTGGCAACTGGCGCGCAACTGGTGTTCGTGGAAGCTGCGCACGCGCGCCGCGGCCGTCTGCAGCGCGTCGCGCTGCGCGGCAGGCAGGCCATCGAACGCCAGGCGCAGCGCGTCGGGTCCGATCTCCAGTGCGGCCATCGACGTGGCCTCCAGGCGATCGAAGCGCGACGTGTACTGCAGCACGGCCGCATCGCCACGCTCGCGCACGTCGGCCAGGATCGCCGTGACGGCGTCTTCGACCGCACGGTCGGTCTGCTCAGACCAGTGGCGCAGGCGCGCCAGGTCGGACTCGAACGTCGGCGCCGCGGTGTTCAGCCGCGCGATCTTCACCGCACTCATGCCGCCGCCTCGCGGGCCGCGCCCAGTGCTTCGATCATCGGGCGCAACACGTCGCGCTTGAGCTTGAGCGACGCCGGGCTGACGATCAGGCGCGCGCTGATGTCCATGATGTGTTCCACCTCGACCAGGTTGTTGGCCTTCAGCGTGCTGCCGGTGGACACCAGATCGACGATCGTTTCAGCCAGGCCGGTGAGCGGCGCCAGCTCCATCGAGCCGTAGAGCTTGATCAGGTCGACGTGCACACCTTTGTCGGCGAAGTGTTGCCGCGCCAGCTGCACGTACTTGGTCGCCACCCGGATGCGCGAGCCCTGCTTCACCGCGGCCGGGTAGTCGAAATCGGCGCGCGCCGCCACGCTCAAGCGGCAGCGCGCGATGCGCAGATCGAGCGGCTGGTACAAGCCGGTGGCGCCTCCCGCGTGGCCCCATGCCGCGCCGTGCTCGAGCAGCACGTCCAGGCCGACGACGCCGAAGTCGGCGCCGCCGTACTGCACATAGGTCGGCACGTCGCTGGCGCGCACCAGCACCACCCGCAGATCGGCGCGGTTGGTCGGCAGGATCAGCTTGCGCGAGGTCTCGGCGTCCTCGAGCACCGACAGGCCGGCGCGCTGCAACAGCGGCAGCGTCTCGTCGAAGATGCGGCCCTTGGACAGTGCCAGCGTGAGCGGCTGATTCATCGCACCCTTTCGATGTCGGCGCCGAGCCCGCGCAGCTTGTCTTCCATGCGCTCGTAGCCGCGGTCGAGGTGGTAGATGCGATCGACCCGCGTTTCGCCGTCGGCCACCAGTCCAGCGATCACCAGCGACGCGGAAGCGCGCAAATCGGTGGCCATCACGGTTGCGCCCGACAGTTGCGGCACACCGTGCACCAACGCCGTCCGGCCATCGACCTCGATGTGCGCGCCCAGGCGCACCAGTTCGTTGACGTGCATGAAGCGGTTCTCGAAGATGGTCTCCACCACCTGGGCCGCGCCGTCGGCGATCGCATTCACCGCCATGAACTGCGCTTGCATGTCGGTCGGGAACGCGGGGTACTCGCTGGTGCGGATGTTCACTGCGCGTGGCCGCCCCGAGGCACGCACCCGGATCTCGCCCGCACCGGGCTCGATCGTCGCACCGCCTTCGCGCAGCCGGTCGATCACCGCCTCGAGCAGCGACGCGTCGGCACCGCGCAAGCGCACGTCTCCGCCGCATGCCGCCACGGCGCAGAGGAATGTGCCGGTTTCGATGCGATCGGGGATGAAGCGGTGCGGCTCGCGCGGCGCGTGCAGCCGCTCCACGCCGAGGATGCGGATGCGGCCCGTGCCATGCCCC
>DATKJN010000832.1:0-4128 GCA_035543655.1 Burkholderiaceae bacterium
GTGACGATCACGTAGCGCAGCGGTCCGAGGCGCACGCTCACGTTGGCGTGGTTGAACACCGCCTGGAAGCCAACGATGACGATATAGGCGTCGATCACTTCCTTGCTGAAGCCGAGCACGTAGATCGGCGCCAGCACCAACGTGCGCGTGATCAGCAGCTCGATGATGTGCTGGCGCGAGCCGGCCAGCCAATCCATGCTCTTCACGCTGTGGTGCACGGCATGCAGACGCCACAACAGCGGCACCTCGTGGTACGCGCGGTGCGTCCAGTACTGCACCAGGTCGGCCACCAGCACGATCAGGAAGACCGCAACGAAGAAGTTCAGGTTCGCCACCCAGCCGCGAATGCCGTCGTGCGCGGCCCAGCCGAACAGCTTGTGCACCAGCAGGTTGGTGGCCAGCAGCACGAAGCCCACCACCATGTGGTTGACGATGAAGTGATGCAGGTCGGTCTGCCACTCGGGCCGGAACACCGGCTGGTCGCGGCGCAGTGCGAACAGCTTCTCGATGAAGATGAAGATCAGCGACGAGCCGAGCAGGTCCAGCACGAACCAGTCGAGGCCGATGTAGGGCGTGTTGTCCGGGAAGTCGTTCACCGGCACCTTGTGGCCGCCGAGCAATGCCGACGCAGCGATCAGCGCGAAGGTCCACAGCGCCAGCCACCGCGCGCGGCCGCGCACCACGTTGAACAGCGACAAGCCACCGGCCAGCACCATCGACCAGTACAGCAACTGGCGCATCAGGTCCACGTTGTACTGCTTGCGCAGCTGCGGTGTGGACAGGTACTCGGGGAAGTGAAACACCAGCACGCCGAGAAACACCAGCACGGCGAGGATCAGTGCGATCACGCCCGACACCATGCCCTTGCCGCTGCGCAGTTCGCCGTGCGATGCGCTCAGCTGGTTGAGCTTCGACACAGGATCCATCGCCACGCCCTCCGTCCGTCTGGCCCTCGACCCGGGGCGCCGCGATGATAGCGAACGCGCCGCGAGGCACGATGCCTCGCGGCGCGACGCCCGCGCTAGCCCGACCTCGGCTTGCGCGGTGCAGCGACCACGGCTGAGGCGGGCGCGGAGACTCCGCGCACCTTGGCGATGGCCACTTGCAGTTCACCGGACGATGCCGCGTAGACAGCGACGACGAAACCGAACGAGACCATGCTGGCGAGCATGGCGGCCACGACGGCAACGACGGCGCCAACCCACGACAGGCCGGCAACTTGTTTGATGCGTTCCATGATGCTTCTCCAATCAAAGTTGTCCTGCACTGGGTTTGACAAGAACGCCGTGGTGACGGCGCCGCCGCGCCCGGGGCCCTTCGTGCAGGGAGAGCCTCGGGACACATGCTCAAGCCGGTGACGGGTTCCGGCGCCGCCCCATACGCGCGGCCGTTTTCTCGGTTCGAGTCCCACTTCGGCTGCATCCGCTGCGCGAGCGTCCCGTCGGACGGAGTGCCTCGCTGCACGGGGCTGCGACCCAGCTGGTGCCGAACCGCGCACATCCCGGACCGCATGCACCCGATGTGGGCGGCGCCGGTGTGCAGGGACACACCCGAAGTGGAAGAACGACAGACAACTGAGGGAAACGACAAACGACAGATGACGGACGAAACAAAAAGGCCCGGATCCTTTCGGAATCCGGGCCTCTGTGGAAACAGAGTGGACGGGTGCGGCGCCTTACGAAGACGCACCTCCCGAACCCGGACTTGGGCTGGCTTGACTGAAACCCACCAGAGCGGCGCCATGCGACATGCGCGCATCCGAAGCGCGCAGGCACACGCACGCGCCGGACAGGCGGCGTGGGGTGTTGGCGATCGGGTTGCGGTTCATGTTGGGACCTCGCGTGTGGATGGGAGTCGGTGAATCGATGGCAAGCAATTGACGATGACAGGCAATGTAAAGTCACTTAACTCGCAGCGTCAACCCCCTAGGACGATTTCATCTGCAACTGAACGCCACACCGTCGCGTTGCAACCACTCGCCTTCGACCATGGATGAATCACTCGCACGCCACCGCCGCATGAATGCACTGGCGCTGTTCCAGGCCCACGCCGAACGCGCGGTCGCTGGCGGCGCGCCACCCAAAGGGCTCGAGCAGGCGTTCGCCGCGGCGCTGGAGATCTCCCCCAGCATGTGGAGCCAGATCAAGTCATCGCGCCCGATCGGCGACAAGCTGGCGCGCCAGATCGAGCGCCACTGCGCCAAACCCAAGGGCTGGCTCGACGGAGCGCGCGACTCCGATGCGCCCACACCCGCCGAGCGCGCGTTCCTCGACCTTGCACTGGCGGCGCACCGCGCCACCGATGCCGCGGGCCGGCGGGCGCTGCGCGGGCAGTTGAAGGCGATCGTCGCCAAGGCCGCCTGACGGCGCTCGCGCAACTCAGGCTGGGGTCACTCCCAGCACGCACTCGCCGCAGTTGGGGCTGTCCCGAAGTTCGGAACGCCACCGACTTACGCCGGCGCGCGCACCTCGCTTCAATGCAGCCAAGGC
Organism: Burkholderiaceae bacterium; assembly: GCA_035543655.1. Classification (GTDB taxonomy): domain Bacteria; phylum Pseudomonadota; class Gammaproteobacteria; order Burkholderiales; family Burkholderiaceae_C; genus JAEUPI01. Next base: position 2,490 of record DATKJN010000832.1, read on the forward strand.
TTCACGCCGCTGCAACACCACAAGAACCGAGGCAACCCGATGACTACCGCCGCCACCCGCACGCCCTTGCCGCCGGCAAGCGCGTCGGCATGGCCGCAGCAAGATGCACCGGCGGCACGGCCGCAGCAAAGCGCACCGGCGGCTTGGCCGCTGGAGGCCGAACCGTTCCCGATCGGCGCCCACCTGATCACGCCGCGCTGCGGCTACACGCACCACGGCATCTACATCGGCAGCGGCCGCGTCGTGCACTATGCCGGCCTGTCGCGCGCCGCGCTGACTCGGCGCCCGGTGGAAGAGGTGTCGCTGACCGAGTTTGCCGGCGACTGCGGCGTGGCGGTGCTGCGCGACAGCCCGCTGGCGTTCGCCCCAGCCGACGTGGTGGCGCGCGCGAAGTCACGTCTCGGCGAAGACCGCTACCGCATCACCACCAACAACTGCGAGCACTTCTGCCACTGGTGCCGCTCCGGGCAGAACAGCAGCGCACAAGTCGAGCGCCTGTTCGGCTGGGCCAGCACCGCTGGCGCGTGGCTGGCGCGCACGCGGGGCGTGTTCGGCGCGGTGTCCGCGCGGGCATAGCGCGGCAGCAGCCGCGCGCGATGCGCTCAGGCGCGCTCGAGCGTCACGCCGCTGTTGTGGATGCGCATCGAGCCATCGCCGTAGGCATCGACCAGCCCACCGTCGGCGAGCCGGTATTCGCTCGTGCCGGTGGGCGACCAGCGCTCGAGCGCGTTGGGCACCGACTCATCGCGTGCCAGGCGCTCGTAGCCCATCACCTTGTAGGTGTGGCCGTCCGATCCGCGGGCTTCGAACGACTCGAGCAGATGCAGTTTGATGTCCATGCAGGCCTCCGGCAGCGGATGTCAATCGGTCTCGACAGACTGCGGCGGGCAAGCCGAGTTCCGTCTGCGGGCCGTCGCCGTTGCAACGACTCACACACTCGAGTCAGCCCGTCAGCGCCACAGATCGACCGTCTTGCCGCTGGCGCGGGCCTGATCGGCCTTGTTCTGCAAAAAACGCTGAAACTCCGGCTGCGTGCGGTACGCACCCTGGGCCACGTAGTCGAACGCACCGGCCAGGTGGAACGGACGCACGTAGCCTTCGAAGCGAAACACCTCTCGGTTGGCCGTGTCGAAGAACACCACGGCCGGCGTGTAGCCCACGTTGAGTTCGCGGGCCCAGTCGCGCGCGGTGGTGCTGCGGCCGTCGGGCCGGGTCAGCGGCGTGGCATCGGTGAGCGCGAAGCGCGCGACGTCGAACCGCGCCAGCAGCGCGCGCATCTCGTCGCGTTGAAACCCCTCGCCATGCATCTCGTCGCAGGCGCGGCAATGGCGCGTCTCGAACAGCACGGCCAGCGGCTTGGCTTCCTTGCCGCGCCGCAGATCGAACGGCGCCTTCATCAGGAACGCCTGCTCGTTGAGCTGCGCGCGTGCCGCTTCCGGCGCCTGGCGTGCGAGGTAGTCCGACAGTGGCAGCTTGCCCTCCTGCCGCGTGGCCACGTAGTCGAGCGCCGCAGCGAAGCGGTGTGGCGGCCTGTAGCCGTTGAGGCGCGTGCTGACGCGGCCCTGCTCGTCGAGGAACAGCAGCGTCGGCGTGAACTGCACGCCAAGGTGCCTGGCGAACTGCTTCTCGGTCATGCGCC
>DATKJN010000833.1:0-4194 GCA_035543655.1 Burkholderiaceae bacterium
GAGTGCCGGAGCGCTGAAATGTGCGCGGATTCCAGTGCATTCCTGGCGCGCGGCGCGCCGGCCGTGAGAGACGTGGCGACTAACGCGCGCGCTTCAGCGACAGCGACTCGAGCCAGCGCCCGATGCGCGTGGTGAGGCCACCGAAGTGGCTGTCGAGCTCTTCTTCCGGGCTCACCGGCACCAGGCGGTGGATGCGCGGCGCTTCGGCTTCAGCCACGCGGACCGTGACGGTTTCACGCGCAGGCGCCGCAACTGCAGGCACCGCGGGCTCATCGGTTCTGGGCGCGGCAGGCGGCAACGCGTCGAGCGCGCCGGGTGCGGTGCGCGCCGCGGTCAGTTCGGCCTCGGCGGTGGGCGCCGCCGGTCTCAGGTTGCCCGACGGCGACGAGCCCGGAGCCAGCACCGGCCGCGTGGCCTTGCGCGCCGGCTTGGCCTCGACGCTGGTGTGCGTGACTTCGATCATCGGTGCCAGCCATTGCAGGATCGGCTGCCACTGCGCCAGGTCGGTCTCGACCTTGGCCGGTGGCATGTCGAAGATCGTCAGGCCGTGCTCCAGGCACTTCACGTAAGTTTGTGTCTCGCGCAGCGCGCCGAGAAACGGCAGCTGCAGGCCGTCGGCCCACAGGCGCAGCGACGCTTCGTTCTTGGTGCGCGAGTCGACGCGCATGCCCACCGCGGCGATCTTGCAGCGGCCGCGCGCCACGCGCGGATGGGCCAGCAGCTCGGCATAACAATCGGCCGCCGACTCGCGGTCGAACAACGAATGCTGCACCGGCATCAGCACCGCATCGGCCAGCATCACCACGCGCAGCAGGTCGTAGCCCTTCAGGCCGCCGGGCGTGTCGAGCAGCACATGCGTCACACCGGGTGGCGCACGCAGGATGTTGCGCGGGTCGACGGTCCAGCCGGCGATCTTCGGTGCGCCGGGTGCGAAGCGTTGTTTGTCGCGCTGGCGCAGCCACGCGTGCGATGACTGCTGGAAGTCGGCGTCGCCCAGCAACGCGGGCATCTGCTTGTGCGCGAAGTACGCCGCCAAGTGCGTGGCCAGGGTGCTCTTGCCGCTCCCTCCCTTGCGATTGACGATGGCGATGACGGGCATGCAGTGACCGGTCGGCTCAGATCAAGAATTGCAACATCAATGACCGGACGCACACCGTGAAATACGGCGCGGGCGCCACCCGCCCATGGTGTGCAGCCGTAATTGGGGGGTGATGGCGCCGCAGATCGCGTGCCCCCGCTCGCCTGCTTCCCCGCGGAGATCGGCCTGCCGGATCGGGGCTGCGGGTTCTATTCGGCCCGCGCCCCGCTTTCCTTCACGATCTTCCCAAGGCGCGGCACGTCGGCCTTCACCAGCTCGCCGAGCTGGGCCGGCGGCATGCCGCTCAGGTCGAGGCCGAGTTCGGTGAGGCGCTTTTCGACATCGGGCGTCTTGAGGATCTTGGCGATCTCGCCATACAGCTTGTCGATCACCGCCTTGGGCGTGCCGGCCGGCGCGAACACCGCCTGCCACGAACTGAGCTCGTAGCCCGCCAGGCCCGACTCGGCCATGGTCGGCACGTCGGGCGCCACGCCCGAGCGCTGCGCCGACGTGACGGCCAACGCGCGCAGCTTGCCGGCCTTGAGGTGCGGCACCGCGGTGGCGATGTTGTCCATCGCCACCAGCAGCGTGCCGCCGAGCAGCTCGGGCATCATCTGGCCGCTGCCGCGGTACGGGATGTGCTGCATCTTCACGCCGGCCATGGTCTTGAACATCTCGCCCGAGATGTGCTGCGAAGTGCCGTTGCCGGCCGAACCGAACGAGTACTTCTCGGGGTTGGCCTTCAGCAGCGCGATGAACTCGCGCAGGTTGTTGGCCGGCACGCTCGGGTGCAGCAACAGCACGTTGGGCTGCGTGGCATACATCGTGATCGGCTCGAAACTCTTCACCGGGTCGTAGGGCAGCTTGTCGTACAGCGTGGCATTGATGCCGTGCGAGCTGATCGTGCCGCCGCCGATGGTGTAGCCATCGGGCGCCGCGCGCGCGAGCTCGCCGGCGCCGGCCGAGCCGCCCTGCCCCGGCTTGTTGTCGATGACCAGCGGCTGGCCGAGTGCGATCGCGAGTTTTTCGCCGACCACACGCGCCAGGATGTCGGTGGTGCCGCCCGGTGCGAACGGCACGATGTAGCGGATCGGCTTGTTGGGGTAGGTGCCCTGCGCAACAGCCAGCGGCGCCAGTAGCGCCAGAACCGATGTCGACAGCAGCCGTGCGGTGCCCCGCGCGAAGTTCATCATCCGCCACTCCCGATGTCTGGCTGGGCAGCGAGAATGCCGCACCGGCACGCCCGGCGCGATGGGCTGAAACCCCAACGGCCCTAAGTTGTCGGACAACCAGTGTCAGCAGCAGGAGACTTTCGTGAGCCTCACCCACACCATCGACGTCGACGCCCTGCACCGCGCGATGCACCTGCTGGTGCGCGGCTTCGGCAGCAGCGACGCCGAAGTGCAAGCCGTGTGCAGCAACCTGATCGAGGCCAACCTCACCGGCCACGATTCGCACGGCATCGGCATGCTGCCGCGCTACACCGACTCGTACCTCGAAGGCGGCCTGAAGCCCAACGTGCACGTGCGCACCGTGCTCGACGCCGGCGCGATGCTGCGGCTCGACGGCCAGGCCGGCTTCGGCCAGGTGGTGGGCCACGAGGCGATGGCGCTGGGCATCGAGCGTGCCAAGCAGCTCGGCTGCTGCGTGATGGCGCTCGGCAACGCGCACCACCTGGGGCGCATCGGCGCATGGGCCGAGGAGGCGGCGGCCGCGGACCTGGTGTCGCTGCACTTCGTGAACGTGATCTCGCGCGGCATCGTGGCGCCGCATGGCGGCTCGGATGCGCGCTTCGGCACCAACCCGTTCACCGCTGCGATCCCGCTGAAGGGGCGCGCACCGATGATCCTGGACTTCGCCACCAGCGTGATCGCGCAGGGCAAGACGCGCGTGGCGCACAACAAGGGCGAGCAGGTGCCGCCCGATCACCTGATCGACCACGAAGGCCGGCCGACGCAGGACCCGCGCTACTCGGTGATCGAGCCGTTCGGCGCCATCCTCACGTTTGGCGCGCACAAGGGCTATGGCATGGCGGTGCTGTGCGAGCTGCTCGGTGGCGCGCTGGCCGCCGGCATGGCGCAGTACACCGACGACACCAGCAAGAAGCGCGTGCTCAACGGCATGCTCACGGTATTGATCGACCCGACGAAACTCACCGACATGGCGGCCTACGAACGCGAGGCGCTGACGTTCGTCGACTGGGTCACCGCGTCGCCGCCGCGCGAAGGCTTCGACCGCGTGCGCCTGGCCGGTGACCCCGAGCGCGAGTCGCGCGCCAAGCGCACGAAGAACGGCGTGCCGGTGGACGCCACCACATGGCAGGAGATCCTCAACGCGGCCAACAAGCTCGGCATCGATCCGAAGAAGATCAACGATGCGGCCGGCGTGGCGGCGTGAGCGTGGCGCCGTGAGCGCGCCGCCTCAGCGCTGCAGCACGTGCACCATCCAATGCTTCTCGATCCCCGGCGCATAGCCGCCGACGGTGTGGCGCATGTCGTAGCCGAGTGAGGCATACAGGCGCGGCGCCTGGAAGCTGAAGGTCTCGAGGTACACCAGCGTGCAGCCGCGCTGCGCCGCTCGCTGCTCGAACGCGCGCACCAGTTGCGCACCGAGCCCCTGCCGGCGCAGCTCCAACCGGACCCACAGCTGCTGCAGCTCGGCGCACGCGCCCCAGGTGCGGCCGACGGCGCCGCCGATCACCGCGCCCTGCGCATCGCGCAGAAAACACGCGAGCGGCCGCACCTCGTGCAGCGGCGCAGCGGCCATGTTGAAGTCGTCGAGACCGGTGTCGACGACACGCGCATCGTCGGCCTCGGGCTCATCGTGAACGGTGAGTTGGAACGCGGTGGCCGGCATGGGTGGCGACTTTAAACGCTGCACAAACAGAGGTCCGAATCCGGCGAGCCGGCCCTGGCGTCGCGGCCGATGATGCAGGCAACCGGGAGCACACCATGCCCAACACCACGACGCCGAAAGCCCTCGCCACGCTCACGTGGACCAACCTCGCGGCGCAATCGGCCGAGCAGATCAGCCTGGCCGCAGTGCCGATCGTCGCCGTGATCGCACTCAACGCCGGCCCCGGCGAGATCGGCGCGCTGAGCACGGCGCAGACGCTG
>DATKJN010000834.1:0-2426 GCA_035543655.1 Burkholderiaceae bacterium
CGAAGTTCAGGTTGGCCGCAGGATCGAACAAGTGCAGGGCCGCGAACACCAGCACATCGAAGCCGATCGTCGCCACCCACTGCCGGCGTCCCAGGCGCGTCATGGGCGGCTGCTCGACGCCGGCCCGCAACCGCGGCAACAACCACAGCGTGATGCTTTGCACCGCATAGCCAAGACACACCAGGATAAGCGGCAACGGGTTGTGGACACTCGGCAACGTGACGATCCAGGGCACCAGCGCCAGCAGCAGGCCGAGCACCGCGCGCGCCGCGACGTAAGTTCGGAACACCCTTCGCAGCGCGGTGTCGCTGGAACTCGCGACGCGGCGCGCCTCACGCGTGCGCTGACGTTGAGCGTCAGCCTGCGACGGCACCGCCGATTGCGCGTCGCCCATGTCGTCGGCATGGAATGCCGTGTCACCGAGTGCTCCGAACAGCGACTCCTCCGTCGCGGGGCGTGTCGCCGGGGCCGCGTCGCGCTGCCGCCGGTCGGCACTGCGGCGATCGGTGCGGCGTCGTTCGCCGTGCGCGCCCGCGTTCATGGGCATCGCTTCGCCATGGCATCAGCTGCGGTCGCGCGGACCGGCCAAGCGGTGCGACTCGCTGCAATAGGCGGTCTGGCCGTCTAACACGGCGTCGCTCATCGGAAGGTGCACGCCACAATGCGCGCACACGGCGAACGACACGGGTTCGTGCTGCCGTCGCGCTGCGCTGTCCCCGGCCGCGCGCTTGCGCGAGCGGCCGAACAGCAGCCATAGCACGAGGCCCACCAGCAGCGCAAGAATCAAGAATCGCACCATCACGCACTCAGTAGGCCGTTCGGCCCAAGATGACTTCGAGGACGAATCGCGAGCCTGCGTAAGCAAGCAACAGGAGCGCGGCACCCGCATACAGCCAGCGCGTCGCCTGCCGGCCACGCCAGCCGCTGACCCAGCGCCCGCTCAGCAAGCCGGCGAACACCGCCCAACCCAGCAGCGAGAACACGGTCTTGTGGTCCCAACGCCAGCGTGTCGCCGTGAGCACGCCCAGAACCAGCGCCAGCGTCAGCACGACAAAGCCAGCCTCGACGAAGGCGAACGTGATGCGTTCGAGGCGCAGCAGCGGCAAGCCCATCACCGTGCCCGATCCGGTCACCTGGCGACGCATCCTCCGCTCGGCGGCATCGAGCAGACAAGCGTGCAGCACCGCCACCGCAAACAGCCCGTATGAGACTACACCCATCACCCAGTGCACCGGTGCCCAGGGGCTGGCGCTCGCCAGCCGAACCTCGCCGGGAAACGCCCACGCCAACATGACCGCGGCGCAACCCGCATAAGCCAACGCGCGGCGCACGGCCGGCAGCGGCAACATGCGGCTTTCGATGCCGTAGACCAGGACCACCATCCAAACGGTCAACGAGAGCACCGGCGCGAAGCCGAAACGCGCGCCTGCGCCAGAGCCAGCGATATCGAACACGAGTGCAAGGGCGTGCAGCAGCCATCCAATGGCAAGCGCCACTGTGTCGACACGCGACTCGCTGCGGCGCGGCCAGGCCGCCAACACATATGCCACCAGCGCAGCCCACGCAAACCATGCTGTGGCGGAGGTGGTCGATAGAATCATCGGACACAGTGTACTTTCGCTGTTTACGGCGTCGACCTCTAGCGCACGCCGCTTCCGCACCGGACTTCACATGGCGAGCGCCCTCACCGATCGATTGTCGCGACTGGTCAAGTCGTTGCGTGGCCAAGCGCGCATCACCGAAGCCAACGTGCAGGACATGTTGCGCGAAGTGCGCATGGCCTTGCTCGAGGCCGACGTGGCGTTGCCCGTGGTGCGCGAGTTCATCGCGCGGGTGAAGGACAAGGCGCTCGGTCAGGAGGTGGTGGGCTCGCTGAACCCCGGCCAAGCACTGGTGGGCTTGGTGCACAAGGAGCTTGCGGCCACCATGGGCGAGGGCGTGGCCGACCTGGATCTTGCGACGCAGCCCCCGGCGGTGATCCTGATGGCCGGCCTGCAGGGCGCCGGCAAAACCACCACGACGGCCAAGTTGGCGCGTTATCTGATCGAGCGGCGCAAGAAGAAAGTTCTGACGGTCTCCGCCGACGTGTATCGACCGGCCGCCATCGAGCAGCTGCGCGTAGTCACCGCGCAAGCCGGCGCCCAGTGGTTTCCATCGGAAGGTGGACAGTCACCGGTCGACATCGCACGCGCGGCGCTCGACCACGCGCGCCGGCACTATGCGGACGTGTTGCTCGTCGACACCGCCGGCCGTCTGGCGATCGATCAGGCGATGATGGACGAGATCCGAGCGCTGCATGCCGAACTGAAGCCGGTGGAAACGCTGTTCGTCGTCGATGCGATGCAAGGCCAGGATGCCGTCAACGTCGCCAAGGCGTTCAAGGAAGCGCTGCCACTGACCGGCGTGGTGCTGACCAAGCTCGACGG